>NZ_SSOL01000062.1:0-105118 GCF_029871275.1 Pseudomonas sp. BN414 | reverse complement strand
CATAACTATCATTAACGTCGATGGTAACCATTACCCAGGATCACTTCTTCATCGAAATCACATCAGTAACATGGGCCCCACAGACAAACACCACCCCCAAAACCAAGGTGCCCAAAATGAAAAAGCAAATCCTCGCCAGCCTGTTCTTCGCCAGCCTGTCCGCGTCCGCTTTCGCCCTTTCGGTTGCTGAGGGTGGCGCTGATCGCACCAATGTCCATCGCGTCGCTGAAAGCGGTGCCGAGCGTTCGCAATCCCTGCGGGTTGCTGAAAGTGGTTCCGAGCGTTCCGAGTCCCTGCGGGTTGCCGAAGGTGGCTCCGACCGCACCAAGGCCTTCGATGTCGCTGAAAACGGCTCCGAGCGTTCCGAGTCCCTGCGTGTAGCCGAAGGTGGTGCCGACCGCACCAAGGCTTTCGATGTCGCTGAAAACGGTTCCGAGCGTTCCCAGGCCCTGCGTGTAGCCGAAGGTGGTGCCGACCGCACTGGCGCCAACCGCATCAGCTGATCCCCGGAGCAGTTCAGAGGCAGGCAATCACGATGTATGCACATCCTCGAAAGGCAGAAGGCGCCACTTATGGCGCCTTCAGTCTTTTTGGGGCTTGGAAAAACTTCGCAGGATGAAACGAACCCCAGGATGTCGCTCGGCAATGGGTGATGGGTTTTGCAAGCTCAACCCATCCTACGGGTGAGTCTCATCGCCTCCGACGCTTGTCCCCTTTACTTCACCAGGCTAAGTCGCTTGTCGGTGAACACGCAGATCACCCCCGCCTCGTTGTACATCACCTCGTAATTGAAGTCGCAATACGCCGCCGCCACGCTCAGCGGCAGGGACTGGCTGACGGCCTTGCCCGCCTTGAACCAGGACATCTGACCCGGTTTGCACAGCTTGGCCTCGGCATCGGTGCTGTAAGTGCACAGCACAGCCTGGTCGATGGGCTCTTCTTTCATGCAACCAGCCAGTGGCAGGGCCACGAGGCCGACGAGCGCGAGTTTCTTCAATGGGGACATGGAGAGCTCCGTGTTGGGTCGATCCGCCTCATGCGGACCCGGGACCTTTGATCCATGGCCCCGCGCCGGGTTCCGCAGCTGGATCAGGTATAGCCGGTATAGAGCAACATTCCCCAGGACATCAAGAAAGTCGCCGCCAGCCCGACCAGGTAATAGCCGCCCGCAAGCAACAGCTTGATGGACAGCCGACGGGGTGAATCGTGGATCAGCGGAAGGGCGGAAATGGCCGGCACCAGGAACATGCCGAAGGTGCTCAGGCTCGAGTTGAACAGCCAGTGGATCTGGAAGAACTCGTGGAGAAACTGGGCGAGGAAGATGAACAGGACAGGCGACCAGACAGGGGCGACCAACAGCATGGCCTCCGCTGGATCACGGAAGGGATGTTTCTGCTCGCTATGGACGCCCATTTCGCCCCCGGTTCAGGTGGCCCAAGGTTCTTTTGCAACATTTTGTGTGAGGCTAGCCAACCCTGCTACCAGTGCAAGCCCGCGCCGGCCGTAGCCGACATGCTGCTATCCGACGGCCACGGCCGGCACAGGGTCTATAGTCGATGGAAGTCTTTTTCCGTCGAACGCCGCCACCGGAGACCCGCACATGGACACCAGCCATCACTCCCTCACCGCCCTCTTCGATCAACTCGGCCTGCCCTCCGCAAAGCCCGAAATAGACCGCTTCGTCACCGGGCATCGCCTGGCAGTGGGCCAGGCCTTGCCTGACGCGCCATTCTGGAATACAGCCCAGTCGGCATTCCTGCGCGACGCCCTGCGGGACGACTCCGACTGGACCGAGGAAGCCGACGAACTGGCGGTGCTCCTGAGCAAATAGACGAGATGAAAAAAGGCGGCCACCTGGGCCGCCTCTTTTGCGGGTCGGAATCAGAAATCCTGGACCGCGGGGCGCAGTACCACTTCGTTGATGTCCACGTCGGCGGGCTGCTCAATGGCGTAGGCGATGGCCCGGGCCACGGAATCGGCAGGAATCGCCATCTTGTAGAACTCGCCAACGGCCTGGGTGCTTGCCTGGTGGGAGCTGCCGTGCTTCAGCTCTGAATCCACGGCACCGGGGGAGATCAGCGTCGTACGGATCGAACCATCGACTTCATGGCGCAGCCCTTCGCTGATGGCGCGTACCGCGAATTTGGTGGCGCTGTAGACGGTACCGCCCGGGCTGAACACCTTGATGCCGGCCACCGAGGCGACGTTGATGAAGTGTCCGCCGCCCTGCTTGCGGAACAGCGGGAGCGCCGCCGCAATGCCGTGGAGTACGCCCATGACATTGATATCGAACATGCGCGACCACTCGTCTACCTTGACCTCATCCATGGGGGCGATGGCCATCAACCCGGCGTTGTTCACCAGGACGTCGACGCGACCGAAACGCCGTACCGCGCCGTCGACCAGTCCCGCCACCTGCTCGGCGGATGTGACGTCGGTGGCGATTGCCACGGCCTCGCCGCCGTTGCCTTCGATCTCGGCAACCAGGCCTTGCAGGCGTTCGATCCGACGCGCACCGAGCACCACCTTGGCACCCAGGGACGCCAGGTGGCGGGCGGTGGCCTCACCCAGACCGCTGCTGGCGCCAGTGATGACCACGACCTTGGAGGAAATGTTGTTGCTCATTGAGGCACTCCAGAGAAGCCCGGAATCGGGATGAATCCGGTAACTGGGCGCCAGTATCGGAAAGCGTTCACCGCCAGTGAATGGAATAGTCAGGATTTTGAAATTCCACAGAACGGAACACTGATCATGTTCAACCGCATCGAACTGCTGCGCATTCTCTGCGTAGCTGCCGAATCGCCCAGCTTCCGCGAGGCCGCTACCCGTCTGGGTGCTTCGCCGCAGACGGTGACCCGCGCCATCAAGGACCTGGAAGATCAGTTCGGCGAGCCGCTGTTCCACCGCAGTACGCGCCATGTGCAGATCACGGCCTTTGGTGAGCGGTTCGTCAGCCAGGCCCGGGAAGCCCTCGCCGGACTGGACCAGTTGTTCCAGCAACATGCGGGCAAGCGTGAAGAAGAATTGGCCGGGCGCGTGGGCATCGCCGCGCCGCGCACGGTTGGACGGCGCTTCCTGCTCCCCGTGCTGGCGAAGATCGCCCGCGAGCATCCGCGCATCCACTTCGATATGCGCCTGTCCGACCAGCTCACCGATTCGGTCGAGCAGCAGATCGACCTCGGCGTGCGCATCGGCTTCATCCGCGACCGCCGCTACATCGCCCGTGCCGTGGCCCGGATTCCGCTGCTGGTGGTCGGGGCTCCGGAGTTGCTGCAACGCCAGGGCGTCCCCGAGAGCGTGGACGACCTGCACCAGATGCCCACCACCGCGCTGATCGACAACAACACCGGACGCGTCTGGCCGTGGATGTTCGCCGAGGGAAGGCAGATCCAGCCGGCCAGCCCCGCCTTCTGCACGGACGATCCGGAGAACGAGCTGGAAGCCGTGCTGGCCGGGATCGGCTTCGGCCAGTTACCCAGCTACCTGGTCGACACGCACATCCGCGCCGGTCGCTTGAAGGAAGTGCTCCGGGAAGATGCGCCGCCGCCCTGGGAAATGTTCATTTACCGCCCCCAGCAAGGCCCGGTTTCGCCGCGGGTGCGACTGGTCCACGACCTGCTGGTGGAGCACCTTTCCGATCCCACGTTCGTGCCGCAGGGCTGACGAAACAAGGTGAAGTTGAGCCTATGTAGGAGCGAGCTTGCTCGCGAAAGTCCGTGCGCAAACTGTTCGCGAGCAAGAGCCGTAGGATGGGTGGAGCGGAGCGATACGCATCCTACTTCGCTGCGTTGTGGGGGCGAATTCATTCGCAAGCCGGGCCGAAGGACCTGCACACGCCCCTGCCAGGAGCGCTGCGCGCTACTTCGCGAATGAATTCGCCCCCACAGGTAAAGCGGCTCCGGGCCATCGACAGAAATGATATTCACCATCACGTCCATTCAATTCCGCGCTGGACGGCACGGCGGCACTATCTCTCCATCGGCCTTGCGGCCAACCGGAACGAGATCCACATCATGTCCGCCGACCCGCGAATCAGCGACAACCTGTACCAGGTCACCCACGTGACCCTCGATGAACTCAGCCTGCACTTCGAAACTGAAGTGGTAGTAGGCCTAGACGACGGCACTCTGGCCGTGCGCAAGGCCCCCACTCCGGTGGCCGAGCGCAAGGCCCTGCGCGAGCTGATCTGCGCCGCCCAGGCAGCCTGAATCAGGCCTGCTGAACCTGCCGAGGCAGCGGCAGTTTGTAGATCCTCTGCCCCACCGCCGCGTACAGCGCATTGGCAACCGCTGGCGCGATCGGCGGTACGCCCGGCTCACCGACCCCGCTGGGCGCCTGTGCCGACGGCACGATGTGCACCTCCACCACCGGCATCTCGTTGATCCGCAGCACCTGGAAGTCGTGGAAATTGGACTGCTCCACCACGCCATCCTTCAAGGTGATGGCGCCGTGCAGTGCGGCAGCCAGGCCGTAGCCGATACCACCTTCCATCTGCGCCCGGATCACATCCGGATTCACCGCCTCGCCGCAATCCACTGCGCAGACCACTCTATCCACCTTGTAGCTGCCATCGGCCTTCACCGTCACTTCCGCGACCTGGGCGACGAAGGAGCCGAACGACTCGTGCACGGCGATTCCCCGCCCGCGCTTTTCGCCTTCCGCGCCCGGCTTCAGCGGCTGGTCCCATCCCGCCTTCTGCGCCGCCAGCTCCAGCGCGCCGAGATGACGTGGCTTCTTGCCGAGCAGCCCGTGGCGGTACGCATAAGGGTCCTTGCCAGCGGTCGTGGCCGCCTGATCGATCAGGGTTTCCACGGCATAGGCGGTATGGGTGTGCCCCACAGAGCGCCACCACTGCACTGGCACGCCAATGTCATCCGGCGTATGCAGCTCCACCTGGAGGTTGGGTACTTCGTAGGAGAGATTGGCAGCACCCTCGACCGAGGTATGGTCGATGCCCTCCTTCACCATCGCGCCTTCGAAGGCCGTGCCCTTGAGGATGGATTGCCCCACCACCCGCTGGTGCCAGCCCTGCAACTTGCCCTCCTCGTCCAATGCCAGGCGCGCACGGTGCAGGTAGGCCGGGCGGAAGAAGCCCGCATGCATGTCGTCCTCACGGGTCCAGACCAGCTTCACCGGGACGTCCTGGCCCTTGGCCCGAGCGGCCTTGGCAATGGCAACGGCTTCCAGCAGGTAGTCGGACTGCGGATTGGCCCGGCGCCCGAAACTGCCACCGGCGTAGAGCTGGGTGAGGCTGACATTCTCCACCGGGATGCCCAGGTACTTGGCGATGGCCAACTGATCCACCGTCTGGAACTGCTCGCCGTTCCAGACTTCGCACTGGCCAGCGGAAATCTTCACCAGGCAGTTCATCGGCTCCATGGCGGCATGGGCCAGGTAGGGGAACTCGTAGTCGGCCTCGATCAGCTTGGCCGGTTGCGCCAGGGCTGCGGTGATATCCCCCTGCTTGCCGGCAACATGACCTTCCTTGCCAGCCGCCTCACGGTAGCGGGCGAAGATTTCCTCGCTGCCCAGCTTGAATGCCTTGCTTTCATCCCACTCCACGATGAGCGCGTCTCGGCCCTGGCGTGCCGACCAGGTGTTCTTCGCCAGCACCGCCACGCCGGATCGGCCATGGGGCGTGTCCTTGAACTCCACCACTTCCACCACACCGGGTACGGCCTTGGCCTTGCTCGCGTCCAGCGACTTCAGCACCCCGCCAAAGCGCGGCGGATAGGCGACCACCGCAACCAGCATGCCGGGCAACCTGAAGTCCTGGGTGAAGGTGGCGCTGCCATCGGTCTTGTCGGCGCTGTCCTTGCGGGACAGACGCTCCTTGCCGATCAGGGTGAAGTCCTGCGGCGACTTGAGCGTCACCTCCGCCGGCACGCTCTGGCGCGCCGCCGCATCAGCCAGTTCGCCGAAACCAGCCTTCTTGCCGGAACTCGCATGGCTGACCACGCCCTTGCTCACGGTAATTTCCGCCGCCGGGACCTTCCATTGCTCAGCGGCAGCCGATACCAGCATGGCGCGTGCGCTGGCGCCGGCCTTGCGCATCTGTTCATAGGAATTGGCGATGGCCGAACTGCCGCCCGTTCCCTGCATCGGCCCGAAAGCCAGGTTGTTGTAGAGCGCGGCGTTAGCCGGCGCGCCTTCGACCCGCACCTGGCTCCAGTCAGCATCCAGCTCCTCGGCCAGCAAGGTGGCCAGCCCGGTGTAACTCCCCTGCCCCATCTCGACGTGCTTGGCGAGGATGGTCACAGTGCCGTCCCCGGCAATTCGCACGAAGGCATTGGGCATGAAGGGTTCGGCAGTTGCGGCCAGGGCTTCACCGCCTTTCAGCAAGGGCGCGAAGGCGATGCCCAGCGCAAGGCCGCCGCTGCCCTTTAGGAACGTCCGCCGGCTGACATTGAGGATGCCGCTGGCGGCTCGGGTTTCGGTTTCGAACGTGCCCATGTCGACTCTCCTCAGGCCAGGGTGCCGGCCGCTTCATGGATGGCGGCGCGAATGCGCACGTAGGTGGCACAGCGGCAGATGTTGCCGCTCATCGCTGCATCGATATCGGCGTCGCTGGGTTTGGGATTGCTGCGCAGCAGGGCGGTGGCAGACATGATTTGCCCCGACTGGCAGTAGCCGCACTGCACCACATCGAGGTTGCGCCAGGCGGTCTGCACGGCCTTGCCCACCGGGTCTTCGGCCACCGCTTCGACCGTGGTGACTTTCTTGCCCACCACCAGCGAGACCGGGGTGATGCAGGAACGTGTCGCCTGGCCGTCGATGTGCACGGTGCAGGCACCGCACAGGGCCATGCCGCAGCCGTACTTGGTGCCGGTGAGGTTGGCGACATCGCGCAGCGCCCACAACAGCGGCATATCCGCAGGTACGTCGAGCTCAACGTCCTTGCCGTTAAGGTTCAGGGTAATCATCAGGCGTACCACCTCTGGCTGGATGGTTCAGGGAACCGGCCGGCAAGGCCGAACCGGCATTCGGGAACAAGGCAATGATGGTTCAGACGCCCCGATCGGGGCGGATTCACGCCGACTGGCGCAAGCGTGCGATATCGCGCAGCGGCGGCGCACCGAACAGCCGGCTGTACTCACGACTGAACTGCGATGGGCTCTCGTACCCCACCCGGCCGCCAGCGCTGGCGGCGTCCAGGGCTTCCACCAGCATCAGCCGGCGGGCCTCCTGCAAGCGCAGCTGCTTCTGGAACTGCAGCGGGCTCATGGCCGTCATCGCCTTGAAGTGGTGATGCAGGGCCGAGGTACTCATGTTCACTTCATTGGCCAGCCGCTCGATCTGCAACGGCTGGTGGAAATTCTGCCGCAGCCAGTTCACTGCCCGACCAATGCGATGCCCCTGGGTGCCGCTGCTGGCGATCTGACGCAACTGGCCGCCCAGCTCGCCGCGCAACAGGCGGTAGAGGATTTCCCGACGAATTAGCGGCAACAGCACCGGAATGTCTTCAGGGGTGTCCAGCAGGCGCAACAGGCGCAACACCGCATCCTGCAGGGACGCCGTCAGACCGTTGACCGCCAGGCAGCGCGGACATGGGCGCGGCTCTGGGGCAGGAATATCCAGCTCCATCAGCAGCGCACTGATCTCCTTGGGGTCCAGGGAAAGGCGCAGGCTGAGGAAAGGCACTTCCGGGCTGGCTTCCAGCACCTGGCCAATCACCGGGACGTCGACCGATACGATGAGGAACTGCGACGGCCCGTAGAAATAGGTTTCTTCGCCCAGCAGCACCTTCTTGCGCCCTTGGACGACCAGGCCCAGGGCAGGCTCGTAGAGACAGTGCAGTGGTTCGCTGGGGAGGGAGGTGCGATACACCAGCAGGCCGGGAACGTCCGTTTCATAGGCGCCATCCTGGCTGGCGAATCGTTCAATGAACTGCACCAGCTCCTTCTGTTGGCGCGCAGCCGTATTCGATTCCTGCGCGGCAAGGAATGCATGTGCATTCATGGTTTCGACCCTCGAAGAAGATGGGTCAACTCTACCCATGACAGGCATGGGTAGTCTCGCACCTGGAAGCGGTTCAGGAGAATCAGGCAATAATCCAGCAGAAATCGGCTATCGACCCGGCCGCCTCGCGCGGCACACTGCCCAACATTCCACAACAAGACAGATTCGGGGCGGACCCAAGGGCCCGCCCCGCCTTCCTCAGTCGGCAACCTTCATCACCACACGCCCACCTGCCGGGCAGGTTTCCATGTGACGGTTGGCCTCGACGTAGTCCTCGAACGCGAATACGCGATCAATCGGCGGCTTCAGCAGATGATCACGGGTCATCTGATTGATATGGTCCAGCGCCCGCTTGACCGACGCCTCATTGGTCTCGATACCCAGCTCCGGTGAACCGGTGAAGTCGAGCACGCAATGACGATAGAACTGCAGATGCTTCTTGAACGCGGCGCAAGCCGGGAACGCGGTGTCGTTGCCGCCATTGCAGCCATATACGACCAGCTTGCCGCGCTGTGCGGCGACGTCGCCCAGGAGCTTCATCTGCTGGCCGGCGCACTGGTCCAGGACCACTTCGACGCCCTTGCCCTGGGTGAAACGCTCGACCTCAAGGACCAGGTCCTGCTCTTCGGTGACGATGATCTTGTCGGCACCCAGCGCTTTGATGAAGGCGCG
This sequence comes from Pseudomonas sp. BN414, assembly GCF_029871275.1. Taxonomy (NCBI): domain Bacteria; kingdom Pseudomonadati; phylum Pseudomonadota; class Gammaproteobacteria; order Pseudomonadales; family Pseudomonadaceae; genus Pseudomonas; species Pseudomonas sp. BN414. The sequence goes on along the minus strand of NZ_SSOL01000062.1, from coordinate 96,487 downwards.
GCTTTCCGGATAACTGGTGGACGCGATCACCTTGGCACCCAGGGCCTTGGCCAGTTGCACCGTCTGCGGAGCCAGGCAGTGGCCGGCTTCGGTGACCAGGACATGCTGGCCCGGCTTCAGGCCGCCCAAGTCGACGAGGGCGAAATAGGCCATCAGCAGCGGCGTGTAGTGGATGCTGGCTTCCTCCGGCGTCAACGCGTCGGGATAGGCCACCAGGCCGTTACGCGGCATCAGCACCAGATCGCCCCAAGCCGGATGATGGCTCGGCGTGCTGGCCGGGAAGCTGGCAACCGGCGTACCGGGGGTCAGGTCGTCAACGCCTTCGCCCACGGCTTCCACGATGCCGGCCATCTCCGAACCAAGGCCAGAAGGTAGCTGGGCAGCCTGCTCGGCAGCCAGGTTCTGCCGCCAGAGCACGTCCCTCCAGCCCACACCCAGAGCCTGGGTGCGTACCAGAACTTCGCCCGGACCCGGAACGGGAGTGGGCAGCTCGTCCAGTGTGAGGACCTCAGGGCCCCCGAACTGGTGAAAACGGATCATGCGGGACATCACATACCTCGCCTTTTGACTCTTCATAGCCACGGACTCTATCCGGGCTTTATCCACAAAACCACCCGCGGCCATTGATAGTTGTCATAAACGGCGATGATGTGAGCCTTGACGACCGGTCGTGGGAATTGCACCTTTCACACATTAATTACGGATGATTCCATGAACCGGAACGACCTGCGAAGAGTTGACCTCAACCTTCTTATCGTGTTCGAAACGCTCATGCATGAGCGGAGCGTGACGCGTGCGGCAGAAAAGCTGTTCCTTGGCCAGCCGGCCATCAGTGCAGCGCTGGCCCGCCTGCGGACGCTGTTCGACGACCCGCTGTTCGTCCGCACCGGCCGCAGCATGGAGCCGTCGGCACGGGCCATGGAGATCTTCGCCCTGCTCTCCCCCGCGCTGGACTCGATTTCCACCGCTGTCAGCCGCGCCGCCGACTTCGATCCGGCCACCAGTAATGCGGTATTCCGCATCGGCCTGTCGGACGACGTGGAGTTCGCCCTGCTCCCCGCCCTGCTCCGCCGCCTGCGCGCCGAAGCGCCCGGCGTGGTGCTGGTAGTGCGGCGCACCAACTATCTATTAATGCCCAACCTGCTGGCCTCCGGCGAAATCTCCGTGGGCGTCAGCTACACCGACGAACTGCCGGCCAACGCCAAGCGCAAGACCCTGCGCCGTTCCAAGCCCAAGCTGTTGCGCGCCGACACCGTGCCTGGCGCCCTGAGCGTCGACGACTATTGCGAACGGCCCCACGCCCTGGTGTCCTTCGCCGGCGATCTGGGTGGCTTCGTCGACGAAGAACTGGCCAAGGTCGGCAAAACCCGCAAGGTGGTCCTGGCCGTGCCCCAGTTCAATGGCCTGGGCACCCTGCTCGCCGGTACCGACCTGGTGGCGATGGTCCCGGACTACACCGCCGCGGCCCTGACCGCCGCCGGTGGTCTACGCGCCGAAGACCCGCCCCTGCCGGTCCAGTCCTTCGAGCTGTCCATGGCCTGGCGCGGCGCCCAGGACAACGACCCCGCCGAACGCTGGCTGCGCTCGCGCATCCAGATGTATTGCGGTGATCCGGATAGCCTGGAATAGCCCAACGACACCACGTACCTGCTTTTCCGTGGGGGCGAATTCATTCGCTAAGGGCTGCGCAGCAGCCCCTCTGGTCAGGCAGGGCAGTCCTGCGGACTGCATAGCGAATGAATTCGCCCCCACAATGTTCCCACCTCTACTTTCCCGCTGATCAACAAATCCATAACCCCGCCCTGATCAATCACTTCCAGTGATATTCATCTTCAGGGTGTTTGATTCGTCTGGTCGAAACCCAGCAAGCAGACTCCGCCCATTCATAAAACCAATTGGCGGAGCTGTCCCATGGAAGCAACTCACAAGAATCTCTGGCGTTACCCACTGACCCTCGCGGCAGCGGTAGTGCTGGTCGCCTGTGGCAAGGCACCGGACGCCGCGCTTTCACATGCTGCGCCCAAGGTCAGCGTCGCCGAGGTGATCGAACAGCCGCTCAACGAATGGGACGAGTTCACCGGCCGCCTGGAGGCCCCGGAATCCGTCGAGATCCGTCCGCGCGTTTCCGGCTACATCGACCGCGTGGCCTTCGATGAAGGCAGCCTGGTGAAGAAAGGCGACCTGCTGTTCCAGATCGACCCGCGCCCCTTCGAGGCCGAGGTCAAGCGCCTGGAAGCCCAACTGCAACAGGCCCGCGCCAACCAGAACCGTGCCGCCAACGAAGCCCGTCGCGGCGAGCGTCTGCGCCAGACCAACGCCATCTCCGCCGAACTGGCCGATGCCCGCACCACTGCCGCTGTCGAAGCCCAGGCCGCCGTTGCCGCCACCCAGGCCGAACTCGACAACGCCAAGCTCAACCTCAGCTTCACCCGCGTGACCGCGCCCATCGATGGCCGCGTCAGCCGTGCCGAAATCACCGAAGGCAACCTGGTCAACGCCAGCCAGTCGCTGCTGACTTCGGTGGTGTCCACCGACAAGGTCTACGCCTACTTCGACGCCGACGAGCGCGCCTTCCTCAAGTACGTGGAACTGGCCCGCAAGACCGGTACCGACACCCGTGCCGCCAGCCCCGTCTACATGGGTCTGTCCAGCGAAACCGGCAACCCGCACCTGGGCCAGCTGGACTTCCTCGACAACCAGGTCAACCCGCGCACCGGCACCATCCGTGGCCGCGCCGTGTTCGACAACAAGGACGGCCGCTTCACCCCCGGCCTCTATGCCCGCATCAAGCTGGTCGGCAGCGAGACCTACCCCGCCGCGCTGGTCAAGGACGAAGCCATCGGCACCGACCTGGGCAAGAAGTTCGTCTTGGTACTGGGTGACGATAACAAGGTGAGTTACCGCTCCATCGAACTGGGGCCGAAGCTGGAAGGCCTGCGCATCATCCGCACCGGCCTGGCCAAGGGCGAGAAGATCGTGGTCAACGGCCTGCAACGCGCCATGCCGGGAGCCCCGGTGGAGCCGCAGTCGGTGCCCATGGCCGACGAGGCCACCCTCGACCAGCTGGCACGCCTGCGCCAGTCCGTGGAAGAGCGCAACGCCCCGCGCGTTGCCGAGCAGAACGCCAAACCTTCCGTCGGTCCGCGGGGCTGAGGTAGCACGTCATGAATTTCTCCCAGTTCTTCATCCTGCGGCCGATTTTCGCCGCCGTGCTGTCCCTGCTGATCCTGATCGGCGGCGCCATCTCGTTGTTCCAGCTGCCCATCAGCGAATACCCCGAAGTGGTTCCGCCGACCGTGGTCGTACGCGCCAGCTTCCCCGGCGCCAACCCCAAGGTGATCGGTGAAACCGTCGCCTCGCCGCTGGAACAGGCCATCGTCGGCGTGGAAGGCATGCTCTACATGTCCTCCCAGGCCACGGCGGACGGCAAGCTGACCCTGACCATCACCTTCGCCCTGGGTACCGACCTGGACAACGCGCAGGTGCAGGTGCAGAACCGCGTGACCCGTACCGAGCCCAAGCTGCCGGAGGAAGTCACCCGGATCGGCATCACGGTGGACAAGGCCTCGCCCGACCTGACCATGGTCGTGCACCTGACCTCGCCGGATAACCGCTACGACATGCTCTACCTGTCCAACTACGCCGCGCTCAACGTCAAGGACGAGCTGGCGCGCCTGGACGGCGTGGGCGACGTGCAGCTGTTCGGCATGGGCGATTACTCCCTGCGTGTGTGGCTGGACCCGAACAAGGTGGCCTCGCGCAACCTCACCGCCACCGACGTGGTCAACGCCATCCGCGAGCAGAACCGCCAGGTCGCCGCCGGTGCCCTCGGGGCGCCGCCATCCAATGCCGGCAACAGCTTCCAGCTCTCGATCAATACCCAGGGCCGCCTGGTCACCGAGGAAGAGTTCGAGAACATCATCATCCGTGCCGGTGACGACGGCGAGATCACTCGCCTGAAGGACATCGCCCGTGTCGAGCTGGGTTCCAACCAGTACGCCCTGCGTTCGCTGCTGAACAACCAGCCGGCCGTGGCCATTCCGGTGTTCCAGCGCCCCGGCTCCAACGCCATCGAAATCTCCGATGCCGTCCGGGCGCGCATGGCCGAGCTGAAACAGAGCTTCCCCCAGGGCATGGACTACGAAATCGTCTATGACCCGACCATCTTCGTTCGCGGCTCCATCGAGGCGGTGGTCCACACCCTGCTCGAAGCCATCGTGCTCGTGGTCCTGGTGGTGATCCTGTTCCTGCAGACCTGGCGTGCCTCGATCATCCCGCTGGCCGCCGTGCCCGTGTCGCTGATCGGCACCTTCGCGGTGATGCACCTGTTCGGTTTCTCGCTCAACGCGCTGTCGCTGTTCGGCCTGGTGCTGGCCATCGGCATCGTGGTGGACGACGCCATCGTGGTGGTGGAAAACGTCGAACGGAACATCGGCCTCGGCAAATCGCCCATCGATGCGACCCGCCAGGCCATGAAGGAAGTGACCGGCCCGATCATCGCCACCGCCCTCGTGCTGTGCGCCGTGTTCGTACCCACCGCCTTCATTTCCGGCCTCACCGGGCAGTTCTACCAACAGTTCGCGCTGACCATCGCCATCTCCACGGTGATCTCCGCCTTCAACTCGCTGACCCTGTCTCCGGCCCTGGCCGCCGTGCTGCTGAAAGACCACCACGCACCGAAAGACCGCTTCTCCCGCGTGCTCGACAAACTGTTCGGCGGCTGGCTGTTCGGCCCGTTCAACCGCATGTTCGAGCGTGCCGGTGGTGGCTATGTCCGCACCGTGCGTCGCGTCCTGCGTGGCAGCAGCATCGCCATGCTGGTCTATGGCGGCCTGCTGGTGCTCGGCTACCTGGGCTTCTCCAGCACCCCGACCGGCTTCGTGCCGCAACAGGACAAGCAGTACCTGGTGGCCTTCGCGCAACTGCCGGACGCCGCCACCCTCGACCGCACCGAGGCCGTGATCAAGCGCATGTCCGAGATCGCCTCCAAGCACCCGGGCGTGGAGAACACCGTGGCCTTCCCCGGCCTGTCCATCAACGGTTTCACCAACAGCCCGAACAGCGGCATCGTGTTCACCCCGCTCAAGCCCTTCGATGAGCGCAAGGACCCGTCCATGTCCGCTGGCGCCATCGCGGCCGAGCTGAACAAGCAGTTCGCCGACATCCAGGATGCCTACATCGCCATATTCCCGCCGCCCCCGGTACAGGGTCTCGGCACCATCGGCGGCTTCCGCCTGCAGGTCGAAGACCGTGGCAACCTGGGCTACGAGGAGCTGTACAAGCAGACCCAGAACATCATCGCCAAGGCGCGCCAACTGCCGGAGCTGAACCCCATGTCGGTGTTCACCAGCTACCAGGTCAACGTGCCGCAGGTGGATGCCGCCATTGACCGCGAGAAGGCCAAGACCCACGGCGTGGCCATCAGCGACATCTTCGACACCATGCAGGTGTACCTGGGTTCGCTGTACGCCAACGACTTCAACCGCTTCGGCCGCACCTACCAGGTCAACGTCCAGTCCGACCAGCAATTCCGCCTGGAGCCCGAGCAGATCGGCCAACTGAAGGTGCGCAACAACCGTGGCGAGATGATCCCGCTGTCCACCTTCGTCAAGGTGGAGAACAGCGCAGGTCCCGACCGCGTAATGCACTACAACGGCTTCATCACCGCCGAGATCAACGGCGCTGCCGCCCCCGGCTACAGCTCCGGCCAGGCTGAAGCGGCAATCGGCAAGCTGCTTGACGAAGAGCTGCCCAACGGCATGACCTACGAGTGGACCGACCTGACCTTCCAGCAGATCCTCGCTGGCAATACCGCGGTGTTCATCTTCCCGCTCTGCGTGCTGCTGGCCTTCCTGGTGCTGGCCGCCCAGTACGAGAGCTGGAGCCTGCCGCTGGCGGTGATCCTGATCGTGCCGACGGTGCTGTTCTCCGCCATCACCGGAGTGATCCTGGCCGGTAGCGACAACAACATCTTCACCCAGATCGGCCTGATCGTACTGGTGGGCCTGGCGTGCAAGAACGCCATCCTCATCGTCGAGTTTGCCAAGGAGAAACAGGAAGAAGGCCTGGACCGCGTCGCCGCCGTCCTGGAAGCCTGCCGTCTGCGTCTGCGCCCGATCCTGATGACCTCCATCGCCTTCATCATGGGTGTGGTGCCCCTGGTGCTGTCCTCCGGTGCTGGCGCCGAAATGCGCCATGCCATGGGCGTAGCGGTGTTCAGCGGGATGATCGGCGTGACCTTCTTCGGCCTGCTGCTGACCCCGGTGTTCTATGTCCTGATCCGCGGCTTCGTCGAGAAAGGCGAAGCCCGCAAGGCCGCCCGCGCCGAGAAACTGAAGGAAGCCCACGCATGATGTACAAGGCTTTTGCCCCTGCCCTGCTGGCCCTGGCGCTCTCCGCCTGTGCCGTGGGCCCGGACTACAAGGCCCCGGAAAGCGATCCCGCGCGGCTCGCCTCCTCCGAGGGTGTGAAGGTCGATCGCACCCGCTTCGAGAGCGTCTGGTGGCAGCAATTCGACGACCCGGCGCTGAATCAGCTGGTGCAGCAGTCGCTCCAGGAAAACCGCGAGCTGCGCGTGGCCTTCGCCCGCCTCAAGGCCGCCCGCGCCATCCGCGATGACGTCGGCAACGACCAGTTCCCAGTGGTTACCGCCGGTGCCAGCGCCGAGATCGGCAAGGGCCAGCAACCGGGCGTGACCGAAGAGCGGGTCAACAACGAGCGTTACGACCTGGGTCTGAACATGGCCTGGGAACTGGACCTGTTCGGTCGCATCCAGCGCCAGATCGAAGCCAGCGAAGCGGAAACCGACGCCGCCCAGGCCGACCTGCAACAGCTGCAGGTGAGCCTGATCGCAGAACTGGTGGACGCCTACGGCAACCTGCGCGGCGCCCAACTGCGTGAACGCATCGCCCGCGAGAACCTGGAAAACCAGAAGGAATCCCGTGGCCTGACCGAGCAACTGCGTGATGCTGGCGTCGGCAGCGAACTGGACGTGCTGCGTGCCGATGGTCGCCTAGCGGCCACCGAAGCCAGCGTGCCGCAGCTGCAGGCCGAGGAAGCCCGCGCGCGCAACCGCATCGCCACCCTGCTCGGCCAGCGTCCGGAACAACTGACCGTAGACCTCTCGCCCAAGCCGCTGCCGGTGATCGCCAAGGCGTTGCCCATCGGCGACCCTGCCGAGTTGCTGCGCCGCCGTCCGGACGTGCGCTCGGCGGAACGCCAACTGGCCGCGGCTACCGCTGGCGTGGGCGTGGCCACCGCTGACCTGTTCCCGCGTGTGAGCCTGTCGGGCTTCCTCGGTTTCACCGCCGGACGCGGTTCGCAGATCGGCTCGTCCGCCGCCCGCGCCTGGGCCGTGGCACCAACCATTTCCTGGGCCGCCTTTGACCTCGGCAGCGTTCGGGCTCAGATCCGCGCCTCCGAAGCCGCCGCCGAGGGCGCGCTGGCCAGCTACGAGCAGCAAGTGCTGCTGGCCCTGGAAGAGTCGGAGAACGCCTTCAGCGATTACGGCAAGCGCCAGGAGCGGCTGGTGTCCCTGGTTCGCCAGTCGGAAGCCACCCGCGCCGCCGCTGAACAGGCCGCAACCCGCTATCGCGAAGGCACCGTGGACTTCCTCGTGCTGCTGGACGCCGAACGCGAGCGCCTGGCCGCCGAAGACGCCCAGGCCCTGGCCGAAGTCGAGGTCTATCGCGGCATCGTCGCCATCTACAAGGCCCTTGGCGGCGGCTGGCAACCCCAGGCGTGAACCTTTCCTCCCTTGTCCGGCCTCCCCCGGCCGGCAATTTCACCCCGCGGGTCTGAGCTCCTCGCCGCGGGCTTTTTTTCCTGCTCTGCGTGGCTGCCCACCGGAGCCTACTAATCGTGCCAAGGACGGCGGCAACGAATTCGGAGTCTGGCTCTGGATACTCAACCCCTAGATCTCGACAGGAGACTATCCATGAAAACCCTTATCACCACTGCCACCCTGCTTGCCGTAGCCCTTTCCGCCGGTTCCGCAATGGCCTCTGGCGGCGGCGACCGCGTTATCAAGCGCTACGAGAGCCGCCTGGCCCAGGTGGAGCAGCAGAAAAGCAAAGCCCAGGAAGAAGTCGCGCAGCAGAAGGAACTCGCCGAAAAAGCGAAACGTGGCTAAGCCACAGGGACGGGGCGGGATTACCTGCCCCATCCCACTGCCTCTGGCATCAAGCGTGATGGCTGCCATCGACACGCTTGCCTCTGCGACAATCGCCGGCTAGCGTCATGCCGACCGCCGACGAAGCCCACCCATGCCCACCGACGCCCAGATCCTCGCCGCCATAGACACCGCCTTCGGCGACTGCCGGCGCCCGGAGCACTTCACCAACTTCCAGCACTGCTGCGAATGCGCAGAACACGACGCGCTGCTGTGCAGTCGTGACCGCGAAACACTGCAACACGCGGATGTCGGCAATGCCGGTTGGGACCCCATCTGTTTCTGCTCGCCCGAAGGCATCGCCTACTACTTTCCTGCCCTGGCGCGCTTCGCGTTGGCCGAGCCTGTGCCGGAAATAGACTGGTACGGCTGGCAGATGGTTTTCCATCTCGACTACAGCGGCGCGGAAAACGCTTTCTTCCTGCATTGCTCACCGGTTCAGCACCGGGCCGTGGCCAGCTTGCTCGCGCATCTGCTCGATACCCGTACCACGCTGCTGGAGATGGACGCCGACGCCGCTCTTCGCGCCCACGGCGTCTGGTCGCGCTGAACGTCAGACCACTGGGGTACGACGGTTCTGCGACCTGACTGCCTGTTTGCGCCGCGCCACCAGCGTCTTGGCCGCCGTCATGTGGATGGGCCCACCCTGGTAGGTCGGCAAATCACGGGATACCCAATCGATCCCCCGGTCATGCCAGTGCACCTCACCCGCCTCCAGTTTCATGTCCCGCTGCAATTCCCGGATCACCTGGCGCACACGCGCATCGCTATAGAAGGCCTCGTTGTCGATGGCCTTGCTGAACGACTCGCCGTCTTCTCCGGTCAACGTGAGCAACAGTGAGCCGTCTGGTCGCGGCTTCACGTCGACCTGATGCTGCGGGAAGGCGTCATAGAAGGCAGTGAATGGCAGCTTCATGCGGAACACTCCTGTGGGGCCGTCGTTTTCGGACCCTGTTCCCTGCAGTCGCCATGCCTGTTCGCCGCCTTCGACAATTTCCTTGGGAATCAGGCATATGGAACGAAAGCGAAGCGCTGTTGGCGGGTGACTTGCACGATCCCCTTTCCAAGCTCCGTGCAAGTTGCACGCTCTCAACGCATCCAAACTCGCACGTTCGTCGCTTGACCGGCGCGTCTGATCCTGCGAAAAGGCTGCGCGCAAACGGCCGGACCCGGTCAACGAACCAAGGAGCACATCCCCATGAGTGACGAACTGCAGATAACCGATATCCAGCTGGGCGACGGCAAGGAAGTGGTCAAGGGCGCCCTGATCACCACCCAATACCGTGGCACCCTGGAAGACGGCACAGAGTTCGATTCCTCCTACAGCCGTGGCAAGCCCTTCCAGTGCGTGATTGGTACCGGCCGTGTGATCAAGGGCTGGGACATTGGCCTGATGGGCATGAAAGTCGGCGGCAAACGCCAGCTCTTCGTCCCGGCTCACCTCGCTTATGGCGAGCGCCAGGTTGGCGCGCATATCAAGCCGAACTCCAACCTCTGCTTCGAAATCGAGTTGCTGGAAGTCCTGACCCGCGACGATTGATCAACCAATCCGTGGGGATGGGCTGCCGTACGTAGGTTGCGGCTGAGCGAAGCGAAGCCCAACGAGCGATCCTGATCCGTCTATACCCATGCGGCACCGACGATGGGTATCGCGGGCTCGCGGAACGCCGCCCGACCCATCCTACCTGGCTGATTCAATCGCGCGCCGAGCCCCACCCGTAGGAGCGAGCTTGCTCGCGAATGCTGATCGAAGTCTGGCAAGGCGGCCAGCCACAGGCTTGTGGCCTGGGCCCGCCGCCGGAACCGCAGGTTATGGGAGATGAATCGCCCGGCAATCGTGTCACCGGAGGGCGGCAGGATACCGGGCGAATCTGTCACCAGGCTGTCAGCTGGCCTGGGGCATCTCGCCACGGGCCAGGCGCTTGTTGATGTCGTAGATCACCGCCGGCAGCTCGGCGATGGTGTCGATCAGGTAGTGCGGACGGGAGCCTTCGAACATCTGGCCGATGCGCGCGCGCTCCTGGTCCAGCTTGTCTTTCGGCACGGCCTTGAACTGTTCGTAGGTCAGGCCCAGGGCGTTGCCCGAGCAGGTCAGGGCCACGGTCCACATGCCGGCGCTGCGGCCTTCGAGGATGCCCGGCCAGGTGTCGTCCACCTTCACGCAGGCGGCCACGTCGTCAATGCCGAGGGCGATCACATTGGCCAGGGACTGCGCCGGGTGCGGACGGCCGTTGGGCACTTCGTCGGTGGCCACCACATGGTCCGGCGTGTAGCCATTCTCGCGGGCCAGCTCCACCACCTTGGCCATCACCACTGCCGGGTAGCCGGAGCAGGTCCCGATCTTCAGGCCCTTGTCGCGCAGGGTGGCGATGGCGTCGAGCGCACCGGGGATCAGCGCCGAGTGCAGGCCGATCTTCTCGATCTGCAGCGGCATGAAGCGCTCGTAGATGGCGGTGACGTCATCATCCGTAGGCAGGCGGCCGAAGGCGGCGCGGTAGCGTTCGGCGATGGCCGGGATGTCGCAGAGGGTGCGGATGTGGTCCCACTTGCCCATGCCCATCGGGCCGCGGGCTTCTTCCAGGGAGACGGCGACGCCGAACTCGCCAAAGGCCTCGACGAAGATCTGGGTCGGCGCGAAGGAGCCGAAGTCGACGACGGTACCGGCCCAGTCGAGGATGACGGCTTGCAGTTGGGTGGGTTGCTTATAGTCCATGGTGGATCTCCAGTTTCAGGGATGAGAGGGGCTGCTCCGCGCCGGTGGGCGGGAGTCATGACGTTGCTGATCGGAGCAGGTGGAATCAGGGAGGTGGTGCGTCAGGCTGCGCGTTGGAATCGAACAGCTCGTTGATCATCGGTCGGTTGCGACGGATGCCCAGGCAGCACAGGTAGTAGTCGATGTGGAACGGGTGGTCGACGAAGGTGATGGGCCGCGTCCCGGGTGTCTGCGCGTATTCCACCGCCGACACGAAGCCGATACCGATGCCTTGGGCGATGGCGTGGACGATGGCTTCGCGGCTGTTGAGCTGCATTGCGCAATCGAGTTCCACACCACGCCTGTGGCATTCTTCCTCCACCAGTTGGCGAGTCCGCGAGGCGCGTTCGCGCAGTACCAGTCGCTGGCCGCTGATTTCCTCGACGCGCACCTGCTCCTGGCTGGCCCAGGGGTGATCGTCGCGAACCACGGCGATGATCGGATAACTGCGATAGAGCTGTGTGTTGAGGCGCTGATCGAACTCCGACAGGGCCAGGATGGCGACGTCGATATCGAAGTTGTACAGCCGCTCCAGCGTCTCGCCTTCGGTGTTGAAGGAGGTCTCCAGCTCGATGTCCGGATAGCGCTGCATCAGTTGATAGGTCAGGCTCATGGCGATCGGCGGCGACACCGCACCGAGGCGCAGCATGCCCGCCTTGCGTTGCTTGAAGCTCTGCAGCAGTTGCACCGCTTCGCTCTCCTGGCCGAACAGGCCCTGGGTAATCGCATAAAGCTCGCGGCCCGCCGCACTCAGTTCGATGAAGCGGCCACGGCGATGGAAGAGTTCCACGGAGAATTGCTTCTCCAGCGAGCTGACCTGCTCGCTCACCGTGGGCTGGCCGACGCACAGGTACTCCGCCGCAAGCGTGAAGCTGCCTGTCCGGGCCACGGCGTGAAAGGAACGGAGCCACTTGTGGTACTGGTACATGAAGAGTTCCAGGCGTCGGCCAATGGGTGGAAGTAAGGGTCAGCGCCGCACGAACAGTGCGACCAGGGCACTGCTGAGGCAGGCGGCAGTGACCACGATGAAGATAAGCGAAGTATTCCCGCTGATGTCCAACAGACGCCCGATAAGCGGCTCGGCCAGGCCCGCGAACAGGTAGGACGAGAAGTTCATCACGCCGGTCGCGGTCCCCGCCCGCTTGGCGCCCACCAGGTCCGGGCACAGCGCCCAGAAGCTGGATGCCGGGCCGTAGACGAAGAAACCACAGAGGAACAGCGCCACCAGGCCGATGGTGCTATGGGCCGGCAGGCTCCACATCCACAGGCTGGTGGCGGCGCCCAGCACCATGTACAGCATGATCGCCAGGTAGCGTTTGGAGCCGAACAGCTTGTCCGAGACCCAGCCGTTGCTCAGCGCGCCCACCGCCATACCCACCGGCAGCGCCACGGTGATCCACTTCGGATCGATCCAGCCGTCGCCGCCGCTCTTCCAGTCGGCACCGAGGAAATGCACCGGCACCCAGACGATCAGGCCGTAGCGGGCGGCATTCTGGAAGCCCAGGGAAACGGCGGCGATGATCAGCTTGGCGTTCTTCAGCACCGCCTTGTAACGCTGTGCGGAGGTTTCCACCTCGCCCTGCGCCGCTTCCTGGCCCTTGTCGTCGGCGTTGGCCACACCGGTGTCGGCCAGCGGCTCGAAACCCAGGTCCTGCGGGCGCTCACGGGCGATCAGGAAGAACAGGACGCCGCCGGCCAGCATCAGCAGCACCGGTAGACGGAAGATCCAGCGCCACTCCAGATGCAGCACTTCGATCACGACGATGGACGTGACATAGGACAGGATCGAGGCGCAGCCGGCAGCGAACACATAAAAGCCATAGACCTTGCCGCGCTCCGACACGCCCCACCAGTTCGACAGCAGCCGGCTGCCCGGCGCCCAGCCAAGAGCCTGGAAGTAGCCGTTGATGCCCCAGGGCAGGATCAGACTCATGAACCCGCCAGCGAAACTGGTGACCCAGTTGGCGCCACAGGACAGTACCGCCCCCAGGCTCATGATGCGGCGACCACCGAACTTGTCGGCGAGGTTGCCGTTGATGGCCTGGCCGATGGCGTAGGTCCAGAGCATGGCGGTGGAGACCCAGCCAAGGGTTTCCTTGCTCAGGCCGAACTCGGCCTGCATGCCGGGAATGGCGAAACCGAAGGTCTGCCGGCCGGTGTAGAAGAACAGGTAGCAGAACATCGCCGCCAACAGCATGCGCCACTGGGCTACACGGAACGAAGGCGAATGGGGCATCGTCAAGCCAGACAGGGTATCTGCACGATTCATGGTGTTTTCCTTTTGTACGGTCCTCCGGTCAAGCCGGGGGCGGCACTCTTTTTCGGTGCAACAGGAAAGGTGCGGCCTAAGCCGCGCTCAGGTCGGGGAGACAGGTCCCTAGGCGGCTTGGGAACCGATGAAGTTCTTCCCGCGTGCGCCCTGCATGGCGAACTCGATGATCGCCTCGGCTTCCCTCGCAGTCACGCCGTAATCGCCGAATTCGGTTTTCACATCGAGGCTGTGGAGGAACTCCCGCAGGCGCGCCTGGGCCTTGCGCAGGTCAGGCCCGAAGACCCGTTGCAGGGTGCGGTCGCGGGCTTCGTCACGGCCCCAGGCCAGGCCCAGCACCAGCGGCAGGGTGAAGGAACAGGCGATGCCGTGGGGCAGCCCATAGCGCAGGGTCATCTCGTAGGAAATGGAATGGGCCAGCGCGGTCTTGGTATTGGAGAACGCCATGCCGGCCTTGAGTGCCGCCAGGGCCATGCGCGAACGCAATTCCCGGTTGGCAAGGTCACGGCGCAACTGCGGCAGGCAGTCGAGGATGTCCTCGATGGCGGAGACGGCGAAGGTGTCCGAAAGCGGGTTGGCGTTCACGTTCCAGATCGACTCCAGCGCGTGGGACAGCGCGTCCAGGCCGGTGGACACGGTGACCCCCGCCGGAACCGTCAGCATCAGCTCCGGGTCGACGATGGCGACCTTCGGCCAGGTGCACTCCAAGTGCAGGGAGTACTTCTTCTGGTTGCCCGCATCCCAGATGGTCGCCCAGGGCGTCACTTCACTCCCGGTGCCGGCGGTGGTGGGCGCGGCTATCAGCGACTTGGCGCGGGCCGGCACGAAGGCCTGGCCGGTGGACAGCAGCCCCAGCAGCTCGTCGAAGCTGCCGGACTCGGTGCCGACGATCAGCGCCTTGGCGGTGTCGATGGCACTACCGCCACCGACGGCGATGACCGTCTGGCAGTCAGCCGCTTCACGCCAGAAGCGTTCGTAGGTATGGCGCAGCTGCGCGACGTCCGGGTTGGGCTGGACGTCCTCCACCACGTGCACCAGGCGCTCGCCCAGCAGCAGTTGGAGGCGACCCAGCAAACCCAGGGGGCGTGCCTCGGGGAAGATCACCAGGGCGACCTTCTGGTTCTCGGTGAGGGACGCGAGATCACGGAGGCTGCCGCAGCCGAAACGCGTATCGACCGGATTATGGAAACGGGCAGTCATGGTGGCTCCTTTCTTGTTGTTGTCGGAAGGTGGGTGCATGGTCAGCCCTGCCCGACAACGGCTCAAATCGATTAATTGCAGGCGTGCATCGGCCAGGCCGATAGAGAAGCGCAGGCCTCGGCCGGCCGCGCCGGAGAGGTCCGGGCGGCGGCGAATAAGGTCAGATCAGTGGGAGGCGCCGCGCTGGATGGCGTTGCGCAGGCGGCTGGATGCCGTGTCGGCGAGGATCACCATGAGGGTGATCACGATGATGCAGGTCGCGGTTTCCTGGTACTTGAACAGCTTGAGGCTGCTGACCAGCTCGAAGCCGAGACCGCCGGCCCCGACCATGCCGAGCACCGTGGCCGAACGCAGGTTGACCTCGAAGCGATAGAGCACCACGGCGATCCACGCGGTGATCACCTGAGGCAACACACCGAAGACGATTACCTGCAACGGCCTTGCACCGGTGGCCTGGAGTGCTTCGATGGGGCCCTGGTCGATCTCTTCGATGCTCTCGGCGAAGAACTTGCCGAGCATCCCCAGCCCGTGCAGCGCCAGGGCCAGCACGCCGGGGAACGGCCCCAGGCCCACCGCCGAGACGAACACCAGGGCGAGAATCAGTTCGTTGATGCTGCGGGTCAGGTTGAGGAATTGCCGAGTGACGCCGTAGAGCAGGCGATTTCGCGTGAGGTTGCGCGCGGCCAGGAACGACAGCGGGATGGCCAGCAGCACACCGAGCAGCGTGCCCCAGATGGCGATCTGCACGGTTTCCAGCGCGGGAGCGATCAGCCTCGGGAGGATGCTGAAATCCGGCGGCATGGTACGCCCGAGGAAGTCGCCTATCTGCGGCAGGCCGGCAGCCAGCTCGCCGAGGCTGAGCTGCGCGCCGGTGGCGCTCCAGTGCAGCACCAGGATCACCGCCAGCACCAGGGCGCCGGTGCCGAGCCAGCCACGGCCGCCCTGCGGCAGGTCCACGGTCCAGGTGTAGTTGTTTCGTTGCATGGTCAACCCTCCAACCCGGCGGCATAGCGCAACTGCGCACGCCCGGAACCGTGCAGTTCCTCGGGTTCCGGCGCCTGGCCGGGATAGATGCGTTGCAGGTCGGCTTCGGTCAGGCTCGCGCCGTCGCCATCGAACATCAGCCGGCCATGGGCCAGGCCGACGATGCGGTCGCCGAACTCGCGGGCGTAATCCACCTGGTGCAGATTGCAGACCACGGTGATGCCCAGCTCGCGGCTGGCATCGCGCAGGTATTGCAGCACCAGGCGTGCGGTCTTCGGATCAAGGCTGGCAACCGGCTCGTCGGCGAGGATCACCCTGGGCCGCTGGGCCAATGCACGGGCGATGCCCACTCGCTGCTTCTGCCCGCCGGACAGCGCGTCGGTGCGCTCATGGGCCTTGTGCGCCAGCTCGACCCTTTTGAGGCAGTCCATCGCCAAAGCCAGGTCCTCGCGACGGAACAGTTGCAGCACGGACGCCAGCGTAGGCACCGATCCGAGCCGGCCGGTCAGCACGTTCTTCAGTACCGACAGCCTGGGCACCACGTTGTGGTGCTGGAAGATCATCGCGACCTGGCGGCGCAGGTCGCGGGTATCGCGACAACCGATGGCGTCGATCCCGGCCACTTCCAGGCTGCCGGAGTCCGCCTGCACCAGGCGATTCATACAGCGCAGCAAGGTCGACTTGCCGGCGCCGGACTGGCCCAGGATCACCACGAACTCCCCTGCCGCGATATCCAGGTCGATACCGCGCAGCACGGCATTGCGGCCGTACTGCTTGGTCAGTTGGCGAACCCGGATCATTTCATGCTCCGTAGGTCGAGATCGAGGACCTTGGCGGTTTCGCGGACCACGCCATAGGCCGCGTCGTTGGTGGGCTGGAAGCCGTCGAGCTGACCCTGGTCGCCCCACGGCAGGTCCTTGATCGAGGCCAGCGCAGCAGCCACCTTCT
Organism: Pseudomonas sp. BN414; assembly: GCF_029871275.1. Lineage (NCBI taxonomy): Bacteria > Pseudomonadati > Pseudomonadota > Gammaproteobacteria > Pseudomonadales > Pseudomonadaceae > Pseudomonas > Pseudomonas sp. BN414. The sequence goes on along the minus strand of NZ_SSOL01000062.1, from coordinate 80,164 downwards.
GCTTCAGCGCCGGGTCCATGTCCTTGCGCCAGACCATCGGGGACTCGGGGATCGGGCGGGAGGTCCAGACCACCTGGAAGTCGTCCTGCTTCACCAGGCCTTTGGCAACCGCGCCGGCGAGGATGCGATCGGCCACGGCGGCGGCGTCCACCTTGTTGTTCTCCACTGCGAGGATGCTGGCGTCGTGGGAGCCAGAGAAGATCACCCGCGAGAACAGCTTGTCCGGCTCGTAGCCCGCCTGCTCCAGGCCTGCCTTGGGGAACAGATGGCCCGATGCCGAACTGGGGTCGACGAAGGCGAAGGTGTGGCCCTGGAGGTCGGCAAGGTTGCGGATGCCGCTGTCCTTGCGCGCCAGGATCAGGCTCTTGTAGGCGCTCTGTCCGGTCTTCTTGGTGACCGCAACGGAGAAGGCTTCGACATCCGCCACTGTGGTGGCGAGCACGTAAGAGAACGGGCCGAGGTAGGCCACATCCAGCTTGCCGGCACGCAGGGCTTCGATAATGCCGTTGTAGTCGGTGGCGACGAAGGGTTCCACCGGCATGCCGAGCTGGCTTTCGAGGCGGTCGAGCACCTGTTTGCTGGACTCGATCATGGCCTGGGAGTCTTCCGAGGGGATCAGGCCGATGGTCAGCTTGTCGGCGGCCTGGGCGGAGGTGGCGGCGACCAGCGGGAGCAGGACGATACCGGCGACCCGGAGGAACTTGGCGAGGTTTTTCATGGCATTCCCAGCGGTTGTGGTTGGAATGGGCACAGGCTAGGAAGGTCACGTGACAGTCATACGATCAATTCAATATGGGTTTCGACAGGAAACTATTGAAGGAACCTATGGATGTCGTCCGCCAAATTGCGCGCTTTCCTCGCTGTCGCCAGGCACGGCAGCTTCAGCGCCGGGGCCCGCGCGCTGGGGCTCAGCCAGCCCACTCTGACGACCCAGGTGCAGAGCCTGGAGCGCCAGCACAACGTCGAGCTGTTCCACCGCCGGGGCCGGCGCATCGAGCTATCCGATGTCGGCCAGCAGCTGCTGCCTATCGCCCAGCGCATCGCCGCCCTGGAACTGGAAGCGCACAACCTGCTGCGGGATTCCGGGCGCCTGGACAGTGGCCAGCTCAAGCTGGGCGCGGTCGGCCCTTTCCATGTGATCGAGATGGTCGATCACTACCGCCAGCGCCATCCACGTATCGAAGTGTCGATCCGCGTCGGCAACTCGGCCGAGGTGCTGGCCGACCTGGAACAATACGTCACCGACATCGCCGTGCTCGCCGGCCTGCATGAGGACCCGGGCCTGTGCGCCGTGCGCTACGCTCGCCACGCCATCATCCTGTTCGCCCGGCACGACCATCCCCTCGCCCGCCGCGACAGCATTGCGCTGGCGGAACTCGAGGACCAGCCACTGTTGCAGCGGGAAGCCGGTTCCACCACCCGTGCGGCCCTGGAGCTAGCCCTTGCCCAAGCCGGCGTGACACCGCGCATCGCCATGGAAATCGGCAGCCGCGAGGCCCTGCGCGAAGCGGTGGTCCGCGGCATTGGCCTGGGCGCGGTGTCCGAGGCGGAATTCATTCCCGACCCGCGAATCAAGCCGATCCGTATCGAGGGCGACCCGGTGCACACCGAAACCTACCTTTATTGCCTGGCGGAACGGCGCAACAGCCTGCTGATCTCGTCGTTCTTCGAGGCGGCACAGGTGGGCGATATCCGCTAGCGTGTTGCTGAGCCGATGTCGATCTCGCCCTGCGCCAATCGACCAGTCAGCGAGTCCCTCGCATCCAGGAGTCACCCATGTCCCTGCAACTGTTTGCGCACCCTTTCTCGTCGTATTGCCAGAAGGTCCTGATCGCGCTCTACGAGAACAGCGTCCCGTTCCAGATGCGCCTGCTATCACCCGACGACCCGGCCACCGGCGAGGAGTTCCAGAGGCTCTGGCCCCTGCAGCGGTTTCCTCTGCTGCTGGACGGGGAGCGGGCGGTGATGGAGTCGAGCATCATCATCGAGTATCTGCAGCTTCATCATGCCGGGCCGGTGAAGCTGATCCCCGAGCAGCCAGAAGCGGCGTTGGAAGTGCGGATGCTGGATCGCTTCTTCGACCTGTACGTGATGACGCCCATGCAGAAGCCGGTGCTCGATAGCCTGCGCTCGGAGGGCCAGCGCGATCCCTGCGGCGTGGCGGACGCGAAGGGCCTGCTGGACCGCAGCTACGCCTGGCTCGAAGGGAAGCTCGCGGGGCGAACCTGGGCTGCCGGCGAAACCTTCAGCCTGGCGGACTGTGCGGCGGCGCCCTCGCTGTTCTACGCCGACTGGGTGCACCCGATCGACGCGGCCTTCGGCAATCTGCGCAGCTATCGACAACGGCTCCTGGCGCATCAGTCCATTGCACGGGCCGTGGATGAAGCGCGCCCCTATCGGTCGCTGTTCCCGCTGGGTGCGCCTGACCGCGATTGATCCTCAAGGCTGAGGCGCAGCAATGAATCAAGCGCTTCGCGAGCAGAGCTCGCTCCTACCCGGTTAACGGCCTTTCGCGACCTGGGCGCAGGCGAGTATGGTTGCCCATTCGCTCCGCAATCTCGTACAGGATGTCCCCATGAGTGATCTGTCGGCTTTCCCCATCCACCGTAAATGGCCCGCAACGCGGCCGGACGTTCTTCAGCTCTATTCCCTGCCGACGCCCAATGGCGTCAAGGTTTCCATCATGCTGGAGGAGACCGGCCTGCCCTACGAGCCGCACCTGGTGAGCTTCGAGCGCAACGACCAGATGTCGCCGGAATTCCTCTCCCTCAATCCAAACAACAAGATCCCCGCCATCATCGACCCCAATGGACCGGATGGCCGCCCGCTGCCGCTGTTCGAGTCCGGCGCCATCCTCATCTACCTGGCAGACAAGACCGGCCAGCTGATCCCGCAGGACGCCGCAGGCCGCTACGAATGCATCCAGTGGCTGATGTTCCAGATGGGTGGGATCGGCCCAATGTTCGGCCAGATCGGCTTCTTCAACAAATTCGCCGGCAAGGACTACGAAGACAAGCGTCCGCTCGACCGCTACGTGCAGGAGTCGGCGCGCCTTCTGGCTGTGCTCGACCAGCGCCTGGAAGGCCGGGACTGGATCATGGGCGAGCAATTCAGCATCGCCGACATTGCCACCTTCCCCTGGGTCCGCAACCTGGTCGGCTTCTACGAGGCGGGCGACCTGGTCGGGTTCGAGCGTTTCACCAATGTGAAGCGCGTGCTGGAAGCTTTCCTGGCGCGTCCGGCGGTCGAGCGTGGGTTGGGGATTCCGAAGCGGGATTGAAGGTGGGCGTGGCGCGGACTCTTGCGTCAACCTGATGTAACCCTCTCCCCCGGCCCCCGCTCTGCGCCCCTGCCTGATCGCTTCGCGCTCAGGCGTTCATCGGCACCGGAAGCGGTGCTTCCGAAAGCGTGCCTCTTCACCCCTGAAGTGGAGAGGGGTGACTCGCGCCGGCGAGGGACATGCGATCCTGAAACGCACATAGGGCCTGTGGCCAGGCAGTGAGTAGGGTGGATGTCACTTTTTACATCCACCATCGGCACCGCAGGCGGCACTGGTTTGCGCTCTTCTGTGGGGGCGATTTCAATCGCTCAGCAGACCGCAGGTCTGCCCTACGAACACTCAGTAGCACCTGACCTCCCTCTCCCCCGCCTCACTTCCCCCGCAGTTCCTTCGCCACCCTGAACTGCATCTCGTAAGCCGGCCCCTCCACGCTGTCGGCATCCTCGGCATAGCGGCTGGCGAACCCCTCCACGCCCCACTCCCGATATTGCTGCGCATGCACCAGCTCGTGGGCCCAAAGCGCCACATCCTCCAGCGCACCTTCGCCGTCGCGGAAGAGGATCACGTCCACCAGGGTGACGGCCTTGATATCCGGGTCATGCAGCATCGCGCTGGCCGCGCCCAATTCACTGCTGTCGCCGATCCGGTAACGCGCCACATCCAGCAGCGCGACATCGAAGTAAGGCACCAGCTTTTCCCGGATAGCCGGAGGGATCGGCTCGACCCCGCCGGCCAGGGCATCGGCCCGAGCCTGCACCAGCCATTGCTGCAAGGCACCGGAGGCCACCCGGCTCACCTCGCCGGGTAACGGGCCGAGCACGCCGCGTACATCCGGCAGGCAGACGCAATCCGTCACGCAGACTTCGTACTGCCCCGGCGGACAGGCAGACGCCGTCGCAGCGAGGCCGCAGGCGGCGAGCAATGCGAAGTTCAGGGCGATCCGGGTCATGCGTCCTCCACGACGGGTCCATTCGGCTTTGACCACGGCCAGCGGCCAAGCGCACCGCGTCCGACGACTGACCCTGAACGCCGATCACCGGCGACCGCTCACAACAGTCATGGCCACCCGATTCGGAGGACACCGCCATGCACAGCGATCCCAAGCGTCCGGGCGAAGCGCCCGACCGGACTCCGCCCTCAGACACTCCGCGCAACGTGCCGGACACCGATGTGGAGCCCGTGGAAGACACCGAACAGGAACCCAACCCCGAGGGGTTGCTGAAGGAATGGAACGACCCGGAGGACGACCCGCTGGTGTCCGGTTCCAAGGGGCGCAATCCACTCGGCGAAGGCGGCCCCTGAGTACCGTCTCACCCAATTTCGCGGCCAGTTGAAGAGGGGCTCACCGGCCGACGCGACGGTCTGCTAACGTGATGCAGGCTCATTCGCGGAACGGTATTCATGCTCCCCTTCATTCAAAGCCACCCCCTGGTGTTCGGCGCCCTGCTGATCCTGCTCGATGTCTTGGCCTGGCGCATCATTCCCGCCGAGCAACAGCCCTGGAGGGTGGCCTGCCGGCTGTTGCTGTTCGTGCTGTTCAGCGCGGTGATCATCGACGCCGGCATGAGCCCGCTGCAGCCGCCGCCGTGGTCCGATCCGACCCTCAATCTGGTGGCCACCGCCATGGAAATCGGCTGGTGGCTGTTCGGCGCGCGTACCGCCACCGTGGTACTCGGCCTGCTGATGCCGCGCATCGGCCATGCCGGGCGGCTGCTCCAGGATGTGCTGGGGGCGCTGATCTTCCTGGTGGCGGTGGTGGCCGCCGCGGCCTATGTGATGCAACTGCCGGTGAAAGGCCTGCTGGCCACCTCAGGGGTCATGGCGATCGTCATCGGCCTGGCCTTGCAGAGCACTTTGAGCGATGTGTTTTCCGGCATCGTCCTCAACACCACCAAGCCCTATCAGCTGGATGACTGGATTTCCATCGACGGTACCGAAGGCAAGGTGGTGGAAATCGACTGGCGCGCCACCCACCTGCTGACGAACAAGGGCAGCACCGTGGTGGTTCCCAACTCGGTGGCGGCCAAGACCAAGGTGCACAACTTCAGCCGCCCTTATGAGCTGACCAGCGTGTCCATCACGCTCAAGGTGTCGACCCAGGTGCGTCCGCGCCGCGTGCTGGAGGCCCTTGAAAGGGCGATCCAGAGCGTCAGCGCATTGCTGGTCAACCCCAAGCCGAAGGTCGCCATCAAGGGGTCTGACCTGGAGTCCATGGAGTACGAGATCAGTGGCTTCATCCGCACCGGCGAGAACAAGACCGAAGTGAGCAACCTGATGTACGACCTGGCGCACCGGCACCTGGAAGCGGCCGGCATCTCCTTCACGGGCGAAGACGCACCGCAACCCTCCTCGCGGCCGCGCCTGCTGCTGGAAGAGGTAAAGATCTTCCGCGCGCTCAGCCATGGTGAAAAGGACGAACTCAGCGAGGCCATGGCACCCCTCGCCTTCTCCGCCGGCCAGATGGTAATGGCGGTAGGAGAAGTGGCCGACGGCCTGCTGATCGTGGGCACGGGCGTGGTGTCCGCTGCGGTGCCGGACAGCACCGGGAAGATGGTGGAGGCCGGGCGCATGGGACCGGGGGAAATCATCGGCGAGGAAGGCATCGGCTGCGACGCGCCGTCCCAGGCGCAGTTCACCGCCCTCACCGCCTGCGTGCTCTACCGCATCGACCGGGAGGCAATGAGCAAATTCCTCGAGACACGCGTCGAAGTCCGCGCCGCGCTCATCCATCTGCGCACCTTCCGCGAGCAAGCCAGCCGCAATCTACTGCTGCAGAAACCCCAGGCCGTGAAGAAGACCGGCTTCCTCAGCTGGCTGCAGAAGAAACACTGAGGGTTCCGATCAGCGGACGTCGCAAAATCAATAATGGCATTTTTTTATGCTTTAATTGATTTTGTAGGACAATCCGCAACGTGAGGGCCCCGTCATGAAACTCAGGACACTGGCTTTACTGCTGCTTGTAGCGCTCGTTCAACCCACCTGGAGCCTGGCCGCGCAATCAACGGCGGCCGGCGCCGACACTCCCGCGCTGACCACCCGTATGGCGCTGCGCGACCTGTGGGTGGAGCACATCTTCTGGGTCAGGAACTACGTCGTCGCCAATCAGGACGGTCAGCGCAAGCAGGCCGATGCGGCCGCCACCCAGGTCGTGAACAACGCCAAGGCCATCGCCAACAGCATCGCCCCGCTCTACGGCCAGCCAGCGGCGGACCAGTTGCTGGAACTGCTGGCCGGACACTGGGGCGCCGTGAAGCACTACAGCGATGCCACCGTGGCCAAGGACGATGACGGCAAGAAAGCGGCGGTCAGCGACCTCACCCGCAATGCCAAGGGCATTGCCAAGTTCCTCTCCAGCGCCAACCCAAACCTGCCCGAGGACGCCCTGCTCAACATGCTCAGCGCCCACGGCGGACACCATGTGGCGCAGATCGACCAACTGAGCAAAGGCGACTTCGCAGGCGAGGCCGGGACCTGGGCAGCCATGCGCCAGCACATGCAGGTACTGGCCGATACCCTGGCCGCTGCACTGGTCAAGCAGTTCCCGGACAAGTTCTGACACTGGCCTGCTGAGGTAATCGATGCTTCAAGGATTGGGACGTACTCAACAGGACCTGCTCGGCGCCCTGCTCTATCAATCGGGCGGCATGAGCATCGACGAACTGGCCAATCATCTGGCGGTGACCCGCACGGCGATCCGCCAACACCTGGCCGCGCTGGAGCGCGACGGGTTGGTACTGCGGGGCGAAACGCGACCGACCGGCCGCCGCCCCGAACAGCTCTACCAGCTCAGCCCACGTGGCCGGGAGCTCTTCCCCCGCCAGTACCAGTTACTGGCCAATCTGCTGATCGGCGAAGTGGCCAGCCTCATCGGCCACGACGCCCTCGTCCAGCTCATGCGCGGTCTCGGCCGCCGCCTGGCTGGCGAAATCGCAGCGCAGGTCATAGACGAGACGCGCATCGCCCAGCACATGCACGAAACCGGCTACGAAGCCGAAGTCTTCTTCCGCTCCGGCGGCGAACCCGAGATCGTCGCTCACAATTGCGTGTTCCATCACCTGGCGGCGCTGCACCCGGAAGTCTGCGAGCTGGACCTGGCGCTGATCGGAACCCTCGGCGGCGGCCAGGTCGCACACCTCGAATGCATGGTGCGCCAGGGACAGGTCTGTCGCTTCCGGATCGACCGCGACTGAACCAGCAACTGCCCGGTGGATGGCGGGTATCCGCCATGCGCGCGGGTGGATTGCCGCCATTCCGGGCGGTTTTCCGCCACCGCTAACCGGAGCCCGAAGCCTTGATTGCCGCCCAGTGAATCGTTTCATGGGATTTTGCCGATTACGGCACGGCATTTGCCTACCCACCGCCCTTTTCGAGAAACAGTAAAGGGACGGCCCCATGAAAAAACTCCTCCTAGGCTTCCTGTGCCTCACGGTACTTGGCTGTGCCAAGCAACCGACGGCGGAGAAGTCTGTCGACGTGTTGCTGATCGGCGGCGGCATCATGAGCGCCAGCCTCGGCACCTACCTTCATGAGCTGGAGCCGGGCTGGAGCATCGATATCTACGAACGACTGGACCAGGTCGCCGCGGAAAGCTCCAACCCCTGGAACAACGCCGGCACCGGCCACTCCGCCTTCTGCGAGCTGAACTACACCCCGGAAACCGCGGACGGCGGTATCGATATCAGCAAAGCCGTGGCGATCAATGAATCCTTCGAGATTTCCAAGCAGTTCTGGGCCTACCAGGTCGAGCACAATGTGCTGAGCAATCCGAAGTCCTTCATCAACGGCGTGCCGCACATGAGCTTCGTCTGGGGCGATGACAACATCGAGTTCCTCAGGAAGCGCCACGCCGCCCTGCAGCACAGCTCGCTGTTCCGTGGCATGGAGTACTCCGAGGACCATGGGCAGATCAGCAAGTGGGCGCCGCTGGCGATGGAGGGCCGTCCGGCGGACCAGAAAGTCGCCGCCACCCGCATGGCCATCGGCACCGACGTCAACTTCGGCGAGATCACTCGCCAGTTGATCGCCTCGTTGACCGAAAGCGACAAGGTTTCGCTGAACCTCAAGCACGAAGTCCGCGACATCAAGCGTAACGAAGACGGCACCTGGACCGTGGTCGTCGCCGACCTCGGCAACGACGAGGCTGTCCGCAGCGTCAAGGCGAAGTTCGTCTTCATCGGCGCCGGTGGTGGTGCCCTCAAGCTGCTGCAGAAATCCGGCATTCCAGAGGCTGAGGGCTATGCCGGCTTCCCGGTGGGCGGCCAGTTCCTGGTCACCCGCAACCCCGAGGTGGTGGCGCAGCACCAGGCCAAGCTCTACGGCAAGGCGTCGGTCGGCTCGCCGCCCATGTCGGTGCCGCACCTGGACACCCGCGTGATCGATGGCCAGAAGGTGCTGCTGTTCGGACCCTTCGCCACCTTCTCCACCAAGTTCCTGAAGAACGGTTCGCTGCTGGACATGTTCAGCGCCCTGACCACCGACAATATCGGCCCGATGACCAACGCCGGCCTGGACAACATTCCGCTCAGCACCTACCTGATGGGCCAGCTGATGCTCAGCCAGGCCGACCGCATGCATGAACTGCGCGAGTATTTCCCGCAAGCCAAGGACGAGGACTGGGAACTGCTGACCGCCGGCCAGCGCGTACAGGTGATCAAGAAGGACGCCGAGAAAGGCGGCATCCTGCAGTTCGGCACCGAAGTCGTCAGCTCCGCCGACGGCAGCATCGCCGCGCTGCTGGGCGCGTCGCCGGGTGCTTCCACCGCTGCGCCGATCATGCTCACCGTGCTGGAGAAGACCTTCAAGGACAAGGTCCAGACCCCGGAATGGCAAGCCCGCCTGAAGGAAATCATTCCCTCCTACGGCCGCAAGCTGAACAACGACCTGGAGCTGACCAACCAGGTCCGCGCCTGGAGCAGTGAACGCCTGCAACTGGAGCACGTGCCGGTACTGCCGGAAGTCGCTGTGCAGTAAGGCCGCGCCCATAGCGAATGAATTCGCCCCCACAAGGGAAAAAACCGAGGCACAAGCCCTGTGGGAGCGATTTCAATCGCGATGCAGGTCGAAGACCTGCCCGGTAGCCCCAGGGGGCAGCTTCGCTGCCCTTTCGCGAATGAATTCGCTCCCACAAGGAGAGAAACGCTCTCCGGCAGAAATCCTGTGGGGGCGATTTCAATCGCTAAGCGGACCGCAGGTTCGCCCTGGCCTTGAAGCGGGCAGCTACGCCGCCCATAGCGAATGAATTCGCCCCCACAAGGAAAAAAGCCGAGGCACAAACCTGTGGGAGCGATTTCAATCGCGATGCAGGTCGAAGACCTGCCCGGTAGTCTCAGGGGCAGCTTCGCTGCCCTTTCGCGAATGAATTCGCTCCCACAACAATCCTGGCCCCAACATCCCCTTCACAACCCCGACATTTTCCCCAGATTTTCTTCACGAAGTTTTGATTCCGCCGCTCCTACCCTGCGCTCCGTATCCACGAGGGATACGTTGCCCCGAGCGAGCGGCCCATGTTCAAACGCATTTCCATCCGCCCCGAAGCCCTGGCCTTCCTGGCGAGCCTCCTGCTGCTGTCGGCCTACAACTTCCCGCTCTGGCGGCATGTCTTCGCCATTGTCCCGGCTGATTCCGACGGCCTTGGCATGCGCGTGGCCTTCGGCGTCATGGTGCTGGCCATCTTCAATTTCATCCTCGCCCTGCTCTCCTTCCGCAGGGTCCTCAAGCCGATCCTGATCTTCCTGTTCCTGGCCAGCTCCGGTGTCGCCTATTTCATGAGCCAGTACGGTGTGCTGATCGACGCCAACATGCTGCGCAATGTCGCGGAAACCGACGTCAATGAAGTTCGCGACCTGCTTTCCTTCAAGCTGCTGCTGTTCATCCTCATCCTCGGCGTGCTGCCAAGCTGGCTGCTGTGGAAACTGCCGGTCCGCCACCAGCCGCTGCGCCGCGAACTGCTGGGCAAGCTGGCCCTGGCGGCCGGCTCGCTGACCGTGCTCGGCGTAGTCGCCCTGGCCAACTACCAGGGGCTGGCGTCGCTGCTGCGCAACCATCACGAACTGCGCCTGCTGGTGGTTCCCAGCAATTATCTGAATGCCTCCTTCGGCTACATGCGTGAACAACTGGCGGTGGCCAAGGAGCCGTTGCGCCAGATCGGCACCGACGCACATAAAGCGCCGTCCTGGCAGGCCCACCAGCGCAAGTCGCTCACCGTCCTGGTGGTCGGCGAAAGCGCACGGGCGGAGAACTTCGGCATCCTCGGCTATGCGCGTGACACCACGCCCCTGCTCAGGGCCCAGCAAGGTGTCACCGCCTTCAGCAACGTGCGTTCCTGCGGCACCGAGACCGCCGTTTCCGTGCCCTGCATGTTCTCCAACATGGGCCGCAGCGACTACGACGCCGCCCAGGCCCGCAGCCAGGAAGGCCTGCTGGACGTGCTCAGGCACGCCGGCCTCGACGTGACGTGGCGCGACAACCAGTCGGGTTGCAAGGGCACCTGCGACCGCGTCACCCAGGAAAACCTCAGTCACCTGAAAGACCCCGTGCTGTGCAGTGGCGGCGAGTGCCACGATGAAATCCTGCTGAAAGACCTGCAGACCTACATCAACCAGCTCAAGGACGACTCGGTACTGGTCCTGCACCAGATGGGCAGCCACGGTCCGGACTACGCCAAGCGTTATCCCGAGCGCTTCGAGAAATTCATCCCGGTGTGCAACAGCAACGCCTTGAACGACTGCAGCCAGCAAAGCATCGTCAACGCCTACGACAACACCCTGGTCTACACCGACTACGTGCTGTCGAACCTGATCGACCTGCTGCGCAAGAACCAGGACAAGGTCGACACAGCCATGGTCTACCTTGCCGACCACGGCGAATCGCTCGGCGAGTACAACCTCTTCCTGCATGGCACTCCCTACCTGCTGGCCCCCGACCAGCAGAAGCACGTGGCCATGCTCACCTGGTTCTCTGACAGCTACCGCAGGGATTTCGCCCTGGACACCGGCTGCCTGGACAAGGAGCGCGACAAGCCGCTGAGCCAGGACAACCTCTTCCACTCCATGCTCGGCCTGTTGCAGGTCCAGACCGGGGAATACCACGAAGGCCTGGACCTGTTCGCCGCCTGCCGCACCACCGGCATCGCCGTGGCAAAGGACTAGGCCACGCCATGGGCGGCAAGCAGCCACTTGAGCGGCGGATCATCTTCGCCTTCGTGCTGATGACGCTGATCGTCGGCGGCACCTTTTCCCTGGGGATCGTCGCCATCGTGCACTTCATCGAAGAGCACCTGGTGTCAGAGGAGATGAGCCGGGAACTGGACTACGCGATAGACGAGGAACTCAAGCTGGACCCGGCAGCGCGCATCGATGCCAACACCCGCTTCTTCAGCTCCCACAGCGGACGCGATGCCTTGCCACCGCGCTTCACCGGGCTGCCGGAAGGGTTCTCCGAAGTGCTCGATGGCGACGCAGCCTATTACGTCTTCAAGCGCAGCCATGGCAGCCACGAGGACGTGCTGGTGGAAGAACAGCACGAGTTCGAGGCGCGCGAGCGGGCGCTGTTCGACGTGGTGCTGGCGGGTTTCCTGCTCAGCGTGTTCGGCGCCTGGGGGCTCGGACGCCTACTGGCACGCCGGGTGATGGCGCCCGTGCGACGCCTGGCACAGCAGGTTCGCCATCGCGACCAGTTACTGCCCATGGCTCCCCGACTGTCGCCCGACTACCCGGACGACGAGGTCGGTCGGCTGGCCGCCGCCTTCGACGAAACCCTTGGCCAGCTCCGCCATTCGCTGGAGCGCGAACGCCTGTTCACCAGCGATGTGAGCCATGAACTGCGCACCCCGCTGATGATTATCGCCACTTCCTGCGAGCTGTTGCTGGACGCCCCCGGGCTGACCGCCGGCGAACGGGCGCAGGTGACCCGTATCGCTCGCGCCAGCGCCGATATGCACGACCTGGTGCAGACCTTCCTGCGCCTGGCGCGGGCCGGACAGGAGGAAGTCGGCCTCGCCGAAAAGGTCGACCTGTCCGGACTCGCCGCCGAGCAGTACCGGCAGTGGATGCCCCAGTTCCAAGCCAAAGGCCTGGCCTTCACCCTGATCGACGAGGGCACGGGTGCGGACCGCTACGAGGCGCCGCAACTGCGGACGGTGATGTCCAACCTGCTGCGCAATTCCCTTCACTACACTGAACAAGGTGCGGTGCGGCTGATCCTCGCGGTGGACGGCTTCCGGGTCGAAGACAGCGGCCAGGGCATTCCGGAGGAAGAGCAGGAGCGCATTTTTCAGAGCTTCGTTCGCGGCCAGCAGGCGCGCGGCGAAGGCCTGGGCGTGGGGCTTTCCCTGGTCAGGCGTATCTGCCAGCAGCAGGGTTGGGAAGTCCAGGTGGAGTCCAGTCCGGACTCGGGCAGTTGCTTCTCCGTGCACCTTGGCCCCGCTCGTTGACATTTTTTTCACGGGCTTTTGACCTCGCTACTACAGCCCGTTATCTAAAGTGAACAGCTCTCCAAATGGATGCGGTGCACCGGGATTCGCCATGTGGCGGGTCTGCGTCCCACGTCCTGAGCGAAGGAGCTCCCCGTGTCCGCCAACACCACCTCACTGCCGCGTCGCCGCTCTCCCTTCCCCAAGCGCTCGCGGCCCGGCGGCCAATGGCTGATGTTGCTTCTCGACCAGCGCATCGCGCGCTGGCTGCTTGGGGCCTTCGCCCTGCTCCTGCTGGTGAGTGCGGGGATACCCGCCTGGCGTCACCTGTTCCCGGCCGTGGCCGCACAAGGCTGGCGCTACCAGGTGCACCTCGACGACATCGAACAGGTCAGTGCACTCCTGCCCGATGGTCGCGGCGGACTCTTCCTCAGCCAGGAACTGCAGGACGGCAAAGGACGAATCCTGCATGCCGGGCGAAGCGGACAGAACAGCGAGGTGGAGTCCGGCCTGTCGAAGCCCGATGGCATGACGCTCTACCGCGGGGGCATCGCCTTCAGCCAGGAACAAGGGGAACACCCGGTGCTCTGGGTGAACGACCTGGGTACCCGGCAACTGTTCAGCGCCGACAGCGTCGAGGGGCTGTCCACCGACGGCCATTACCTCTATGCGATCGAAGACCGCCACGGTAACGGCCGATTGCTGCGCTACGACCCGGAAACCGACAGCGTCACCACGCTGCGCAGCGGCCTGGACGAAGCCGAAGCGGTCGCGTTCTGCCCCGATGGCCGCCTGTTCTACAGCGAGAAAACCAGTGGCCAGGTCCGCCAGTTGAAGGAGGACGGACAAGACCCGGTGGCGATCGAGGGCTTGCACGAGCCGGGTTTCCTGCTCTGCAACCGGGATGGCCTGTGGGTCACCGAAGATGCCACGCACATGGCCCGCGTACTACTGCTGGATGCGACAGGAAAGCTCAACGTCGTGCTGTCCCATCTGCGTTCGCCGCAAACCATAGTCGAGACCGCTCCCGGCCGTTATCTGGTCGCCGAACAGGGGCGCAATCGGGTGCTGGAACTGCTGCGGAACCAGACGCCGCAATGATGATGACCGCCGTCTCACGGGCCTCCCGGGGACTCGGCAAAAAGATTTCGAAACGCAGAAATATCTACACACAATTTTCACAATTGTGTCGTTAGGTTAATCCCATGCCCGCGAACAGGGCCGGCTAAGCCGGCACCAGCAAACCAGACGGTCGCCAGACGGGTTCGGAATAACAACTAACAGGCGCGCAATGAAAATCACCATTTTCGGTACGGGCTATGTTGGCCTGACCCAGGCGGCCTGCCTGGCGGAAGTAGGCCACTCGGTATGTTGCGTCGACGTCGACGAGCGCCGCATCGCGGAGCTCGAGCAGGGCCTGTCACCCATCTACGAACCCGGCCTGGAGGCCTTGCTCCAGGGAAATCTCGGCGCCGGTCGCCTGCGTTTCACCACTGACGCCGCCGCAGGCGTCGAGTTTGCCAGGGTCATCTTCATCGCCGTGGGCACCCCGCCCGACGAGGACGGCAGCGCCGACCTCCGTTACGTCTTCGCTGTAGCCGACACCATTGCCGAGCACGCCCGCGAAGACAAAGTGGTGATCAACAAGTCCACTTCCCCGGTAGGCACTGCGCAACGCATCAAGGCGCGCTTGCAGGAAATGCTCGCCCACCGGCACTGCGACCTGCAGATGCAAGTGGTCTCCAATCCCGAGTTCCTCAAGGAAGGCTCTGCCGTGGACGACTGCATGCGCCCGGAGCGGATCATCCTCGGCATCGACGGCGAGCGCGACGTCGAACTCTTCCGCGAGCTCTACAAGCCCTTCAGTCGTAACCACGAAAAGCTCATCGTCATGGACAGCCGCAGCGCCGAGCTGACCAAATACGCGGCCAACAGCATGCTGGCCACCAAGATTTCCTTCATCAACGAAATGGCCAACCTCGCCGAACTCCTGGGCGCGGACATCGAGATGGTGCGCAAGGGCATCGGTTCGGATTCGCGCATCGGCTACGACTTCATCTACGCCGGCTGCGGCTATGGCGGTTCCTGCTTCCCGAAAGACATCCAGGCGCTGCAACGCACCGCCGCCGAGGTGGGCTACCACCCGCAATTGCTGGCAGCAGTGGAATCGGTCAACCACCGACAGAAGCACAAGGTGTTCGAGAACATCCACCGCCACTACAACGGCAACCTCCGTGGCAAGACCTTCGCGCTCTGGGGCCTGTCCTTCAAACCCAACACCGACGATATGCGCGAGGCACCCAGCCGGGTGCTGCTGGAATCGCTCTGGGCGGCAGGCGCGCGCGTCCGGGCCTTCGACCCGGAAGCCATGCAAGAGGCTCGACGCCTCTATGGCGAGCGACACGACCTGCACCTGGCCGACTCCAAGGAAGAGGCCCTGGACGACTCCCATGCCCTGGTGATTCTCACCGAGTGGTTGAACTTCCGAATCGCCGACTTCGGCCTGATCAGTCAACGCCTGTGCGACAAGGTGGTGTTCGATGGCCGCAACATCTTCGAGCCAACCCACCTGGTCCGCGAAGGGCTGGCCTACTACCCGATCGGCCGCGCCGCCGTTGGGCTGGGCCGGCCATGAAGTTCCTGGTCACCGGCGCTGCTGGCTTCATCGGCTTCCACACGAGCCTGCGCCTGTGCCAGGCCGGGCACCAGGTGGTGGGCCTCGACAACCTCAACGACTACTACAGCGTCGACCTCAAGCTCGCCCGCCTGGAGCGTCTGCACGGGACGCCCGGGTTCTCGTTCCGGAAGCTCGACATCGCCGACCGCGAGGCCCTGCGAGAGCTGTTCCACGAGGAGCGTTTCGAGCGCGTCATCCACCTCGCCGCGCAGGCCGGCGTGCGCTATTCGCTGGAAAACCCGAACGCCTACGCCGACTCCAACCTCACCGGCTTCGTCAATGTGCTGGAAGGCTGCCGCCAGAACAGCGTGGGCCATCTGGTCTACGCCTCCAGCAGCTCGGTCTATGGCATGAACACCAAGGTGCCCTTCGCCATCGAGGATGCCGTCGACAACCCGGTCTCGCTCTACGCCGCCACCAAGCGCGCCAATGAGCTGATGGCGCACACCTACGCCCATCTCTACCGGCTACCGGTCACCGGCTTGCGCTTCTTCACCGTGTATGGCCCCTGGGGCCGGCCGGACATGGCGCCCTTCAAGTTCACCAAGGCAATCCTCGAAGGCCAGCCCATCGACATCTACAACGCTGGCGACATGTCGCGGGACTTCACCTACATCGACGACATCGTCGAAGGCATCGTCCGTATCCAGGACTGTCCGCCGCCCTATGCAGACGAATCGGAACAGGTCCGCCAGGGCGCCACCGACAGGCTGTTCAACATCGGCCTGGGCTCGCCCGTGCAACTCCTCGACTTCGTGGGCTGCATCGAGCAGGCCACCGGCGTCGAAGCCATCAAGCACATGAAACCCATGCAGCCAGGCGACGTGCCGAGGACCTGGGCCGACGTCAGCGCGCTGGCCCAGCGAACCGGCTTCCGCCCCACGACCGCGTTGCACGAGGGCGTCGCCCATTTCGTCGATTGGTACCGGACCTTCTACGGAGCCTAATGAATGGGAAACGAATCGCACCCGTTGACGCAGATCCGCCAGGCCGCCCACGACAAGGCTCGGGTCGGCACGCGGCCGAGCGCGCCTGCGTTGACCACGCGGGCCATGCTCAAGGGGCTGGGCCTGATCCTCAGCCTGGCGCTGATCGGCTACCTGTTCGACCGGAGCGACCTGGGCAACGCCATCAACGAAGCCTGGATCGACGCCCACATCCGCGGCCATGGCGTCGAAGGCACCCTGCTGTTCCTGGCGATGGGCGCCGTGTTCACCGCAGTCGGCCTGCCCCGGCAGATCATCGCCTTCCTCGCCGGCTACGCCTTCGGCCTGATTCCCGGCACCCTCCTCGGCACCCTGGCGGCGCTGCTCGGCTGTCTGGTCGCTTTCATCTATGCCCGGCTGTTCGGCAGGAACTTCCTGCGTGAGCGGCTCGGCGAGCGTGCCGCGCGGTTTGATCGTTTCGTCCACGACCACCCCTTCTCGATGACCTTGCTGATCCGCATGTTGCCGGTCGGCAGCAATCTGCTGACCAACCTCGCCGCCGGAATTTCCAGTGCGCGCCTGCTGCCATTCCTTGCCGCCAGCTTCATCGGTTTCCTGCCGCAGACCCTGGTGTTCGCCCTGGTCGGCAGCGGAATCAACGTCGCCCCCACACTCCGCATCGGCTCCGCCGCCCTTCTCTTCCTGGCCTCCGGAATGCTCGGTGCCTGGCTGTACCGACGACATCGTCCTGGCCTGGGCCTCGATGACGGGATCGATGCCGCCCAGGCGGAGGCAGAACGATCATGACGCCGAAACCAACGCCAGGACGCTGCTCGACGCTTCACCGCGCCTCGGGCGGGCAGTGCCCAACCCTCAACCGGATCGAGCGACTCGAATGAATGCTCTCAATGGACTCAGCATGTCGACCAAGCCCTACGTTTCCGTCCTGATCCCGGCCAAGAACGAGGCCGAGAACCTGCCCTCGCTGCTCGAGGAGGTTCGCCAGGCCCTCGCCCACGAAGACTTCGAGGTCATCGTGGTCGATGACGGCAGCACGGATAACACCGTCCCTCACCTGCTCGCGCTCCAGCGCGCCGGCTATGCGGAGCTGCGCATCCTCAGCCACGACCGTTCGCTGGGCCAGAGCACCTCGATCTACCATGCCGCCCAGGCTGCGCGTGGAACCTGGCTGGCGACGCTGGATGGCGACGGGCAGAACGACCCGGCAGACATTCGCGGCATGCTGGCCATCGTCCGTGCCCCGGACGCCCCACTGAACCTCAAGCTGATCGCCGGGCACCGCGTGAACCGCCGCGACACGGCGAGCAAGCGTTGGGCTTCGCGCTTCGCCAATCGCCTGCGCAGTCGTCTGCTCAAGGACAACACCCCGGACACCGGCTGCGGGATCAAGCTGATCGACCGGGAAGCCTTCCTCCGCCTGCCCTACTTCGACCACATGCACCGTTTCATTCCGGCGCTGATCCAGCGCCACCAGGGCGGCATGCTGGTCCACCCGGTCAACCACCGCCCACGCCGTGCCGGGGTCTCCAAGTACGGCAACCTGGACCGCGCCCTGGTGGGCATCCTCGACCTGTTCGGCGTCTGGTGGCTGATCCGCCGCACGCGCTTCAACACCACCGCACGCGAGCTGGAGCGCTGAGCATGGGTCGCACCTCGCCTGCCCTGGACGCAAGCGCCCAGCCCATGCGATTGGTCGGTAGCCAGCGCATTTCGCTGCTGCTCCTGCTGTTGCTCGCTGCGGCTATGATCAGTGCCGGACTGGGCATGCGCCACCCATCCAACGTAGATGAAGAACGCTTCCTCGGTGTGGCGCTGGAGATGATCCAGAGCGGCGACTGGCTGATTCCCCATCGAGCCGCCGAGATCTACCCGGACAAGCCGCCGCTGTTCATGTGGGCCATCGCCGGCCTGAGCAAGCTCGACATCCCTCCCACCATTGCCCTGTTCCTTCCGGCGCTGCTCGCCGGCGTAGTGGCCACCGCCTGCCTGCACGACCTCGGTTCGCGCCTGTGGAATCGGCGCATCGGCCTGATCGCCGGCCTGCTGTTCCTCGCCACCTATCAGACCTACAGCATCCAGCGCGCCGGGCAGATCGACGGCTTCCTCCTGCTCTGGATCGCCATAGGCCTCTACGGCATGGTTCGCCACCTGCTGCTCGGGCCGGCCTGGGGCTGGTTCTACGTGGCCTGTGCGGCCATGGGCTTCGGCATCATCAGCAAGGGCGTAGGCTTCCTGCCGGCGCTGATGCTGATTCCCTACGCCTATGCCGCCCGCCGTGGCTGGAGTGGCGTGGCGCGCATGCCCGGTGCAGGCAGTGCCTGGGCGCTTGGCCTGCTGGTCACGCTCGCGGCCATTTGCACCTGGCTGCTGCCGCTGGTCATCAAGGTGACGCTGTATGGCGACGAGGCCAGCCGCGCCTACCTCAGCGAGATCCTCCTGAAGCAGACGGCCAAGCGCTATGCCGACGCCTGGCACCACCGCGAACCCTTCTGGTTCTTCTTCACCCAGGTAATTCCCAAGAACTGGCTGCCCCTCGTACTGGCCCTGCCCTGGCTGGTGCCGGCCTGGCGCCGCCAGCTGGCCAAACAGGATGGGCGCTATCTGGTTCTGCTGGGCTGGGTCGTCCTGGTGCTGATCTTCTTCAGCCTCAGCAGCGGCAAGCGCAAGCTCTACATCTACCCGGCCGTGCCCGGTTTGGTGTTGGCCATGGCGCCAATGGTGCCCTGGCTACTGCGTCGCTGGTTCGCCCAGCGCCCGCGCGGCAGAAAGATTTTCATCGGCCTGGCCGTCTTCTGGTTCATCGCCTGGTTCGTACGGGGCTACGTCGAGCCGCTCAGGGAAGGTATCAACCCGCGCCAGGCGCTGATGGCCGAAGTGGCCGAGGCCACCGGCGCTGGCGAGCTGATGCTGACCTACTGGCGCGAGGGCCATTGGCTGTACGCACGCCAGCCGCTGGTGCATTTCGGTGTGGGTGCCGCGAACCAGACGGAGAAGGCCGCCGAGTGGTTACGCACCCATCCCGCCGGCCATGCCCTGATCCGCCCGTCCGACCTGTCGCTCTGCTTCAAGCCCGACAAGGCCAGGCGCCTCGGCGACGGGGACGACGAAGACTGGTACCTGGTACAGGCCGACGCCGACAACGGCCAATGCCACGACCCGAGCGCCACCGCACAACCCTACCGCTTCGCCTGGAAGCAACCGCTCGACTGAAGGACCGCGAACGGATTGCGGCCCCTCCCGTGAGTGGCCTGCGGCCGGCGCTCGCCCGTAGTACAGGAAATAGCCATGAACAGTGCAGTTGAACTCGACAAGTACAGGCTCAAGCCAAAGCACCGATTGCGCGCCTTCAGCCTGTGCGGCCTGGGCCTGGCCGTGGTGCTGCTGGCCGCTGTCGCCTCCAGCAAGTTCCTTTGGCACGAGCGCGCCTGGTTCTATGTCAGCAGCCGCCTCGATGCCAGCACATGGGCGGGGCACAGCATCTGGCTGCCCGATTACCGCGTCGACATCGAGGCACGTCCGGTGGCCGGTATCGATGACGACCTGTCGGCCATCGATTTCGCGGCAGACCGCAAGCGTCTGCTGGCGGTGACCAATGCACCGCCCATCAAGCTGGTGGAGATGGATCGCGAGGGCAAGATCGTCGCGCAGTATCCGCTGCAAGGTTTCGAGGACGTGGAAGGCCTCGCCTACATGGGCAACGGTCTGGTGGTGGTCACGGATGAAGTCCAGCAGCAACTGGTGTTCTTCCACCTGCCCGAACGGCCTGACCAGGTCATCGACAAGCGGGACGCCCAGACCCTGGCCCTGCCGCTGTCGTCCAGCGCCCACAACAAGGGCTTCGAGGGCGTGGCGTACGACGCCGCGCATGACCGCATCTTCGTCGCCAAGGAACGCGACCCGCGCCGGCTCTTTGCCGTCTCCGGCGTCAAGGCGAGCCTGGGCGGCAAGCTCCAGCTCAAGGTGGAAGACCTCAGCGACTGGATCGATCGGAGCGTCTTCGCCAAGGACATTTCCGACCTGCACTTCGATACCCGGACAGGGCACCTGCTGGTGCTCAGCCATGAATCGAAGCTGGTCATCGAACTCGGCGAGAACGGCGAGATGGTTAGCTTCCGTACCCTGCTCGGGCACGTCGGCGACCTGAAGGAAAGCGCAGGCCAGGCCGAAGGCCTGACCCTGGATGATGACGGCACACTGTACGTGGTCAGCGAACCGAACCTTTTCTACCGCTTCAGGAAGAACTGACGTCCAGCGTCCCATCCGCCATGACGACCGCCTCCAGCGGCGCCCGGCGATAGAGCACGAGCCGGTAGCAGACCAGGCTGATCATCCAGTCGAACAACAGGGTCCAGACGTTATGGGAGAGGAAATGCGCGCCCTGCATCATCCGTCCGAGGGAGAACAGGCTACCGAGGGCCAGCGCGCCCACCAGCGTGGCCCGCGCCAGCCGTGGACGGCGGTCGCGCAGCACGAAGAACAGGGCGAGCAGGCAGAAACCCGCCGAGGCATGGCCACCCGGCCAGCAGCGCCCAGGCTTGTCGACGTAGGGATGCTGACCGAGCAGTGGCGCGTAGGGTTCGACCCCGCCGAACTCCGTCAGGCTCCAGGGGCATTGCACGGCGGTCACCGCCTTGAGCGGCGTGACGATGGCCGTCGACAGCCCGAGGGCCAGCACCAGGTAGCCCAGCTGACGGCGCCACTGGCGCAGACGGGTGGGCAGCAGACTGACGAGGAACCCGATGACGGCCAGCACGCCGAGAATGATCACGGCCTGCTTGGCGCGGTCGTGCAGCACATCTTCGAGGAAGGCACTGTGCCGGCCGATGAAGCCGGCCTGCGGGTCGTAGAACAAGTGTGCGAGGGCGAAATCGACGCTGGGTACGTCGACCAGCAGCAGAAGTGCCATGGCGGCCAACGGCAGCCCGCTCCAGAGCATGAAGTTGAAGGGACGCGAGTGGGGCATCGGAAGGTCCTTGGACAAGTGGGGACCGCCGCAGTCTGCGCCGACAGGCGTGAGCAACTGGTAATGGGCTTGTGAAAAAAACATCAACGGCGCCACGGCGCAGGATCGAGGGCAACACGTGCGCGTACTGATCATCGAGGACAACCGCGACATCCTCGCCAATGTGCTGGACTACCTCCAGCTCAAGGGCTACGGCGTCGACTGCGCCCAGGACGGACTGTCGGGACTGCACCTGGCCACCACCCAGCACTATGACCTGATCGTGCTGGACATCATGCTGCCAGGCCTCGACGGACTGCAGTTGTGCAACCGCCTGCGCCAGGAGGCCCGGCGCGACACGCCGATCATCATGCTCACCGCCCGCGACACCCTGGAAGATCGCCTGGCCGGGCTCAAGTCAGGCGCCGACGACTACCTGGTCAAGCCCTTCGCCCTCTCCGAGCTGGTGGCCCGCATCGAGGCGGTGGTGCGCCGCAGCCACGGCGGGCGCAAGAGCCGGTTGCAGGTGTCCGACCTCACCTATGACCTCGAGACCCTCCAGGCCACCCGCGCAGGCCAGCGCCTGAAGCTCAACCCCATCGGCCACAAACTGCTCACCACGCTGATGCGCAGGAGCCCGGCCGTAGTGCGCCGAGAAGTGCTGGAGGAAGCCCTCTGGGGCGACGACTGCCCGGACAGCGACAGCCTGCGCAGCCATATCCACCAACTGCGCCAGGTGCTCGACAAACCCTTCGAGCGGCCGCTGCTGCACACCATCCACGGCGTGGGTTATCGGCTGGCCGAGTTGGATGACAGGGATTGATTCCCAGGGGTTCGACGGCCGGACCTGCGGCCCGGTTGGCGAATGAATTCGCCCCTACAGCGAGCGATCGTTCGCGCAGCACCGAATTCGCACCTGACCAACACCGTAGGATGGGTAGAGCTTGCGAAACCCATGCTGTTCGTTCGAGCCGATGGGTATCGCTTGTGGAATTCGCCCCCGCAGCGAACAACCCTGGCACGATCGTTCGCGAGCAAGCTCGCTCCTACAGAATCTCCGATTCCCGCCCTCAACCTTCTTCTCGCCTAACCTGAACCAGGCAGCGCCGACAGGACAGGGACATGCCCGCTTCCACCATCCTTCCCCGCATTCCACGCACAGTCTGGGTATTGGGCTTCGTCAGCCTGTTCATGGACCTGTCCTCCGAACTGGTGCACAGCCTGCTGCCGCTGTTCCTGGTGGGCAGCCTGGGCGCGAGCATGTTGGCAGTGGGGTTGATCGAGGGCGCTGCCGAAGCCACCGCGCTGATCGTCAAGGTCTTCTCCGGGGCCATCAGCGACTTCCTCGGCAAACGCAAGGCGCTGGTGCTGCTCGGCTATGGCCTGGCAGCCTTGACCAAGCCACTGTTTCCATTGGCGGGAAGCACCGACCAGGTGCTCGTCGCACGTTTGCTGGACCGGGTCGGCAAGGGTATTCGTGGCGCGCCGCGGGATGCGTTGATGGCCGACATCGCTCCCGCGCAGATTCGTGGCGCCTGCTTCGGTCTGCGCCAGGCCATGGACACGGTCGGCGCGTTTCTGGGGCCGCTGCTGGCCATCTTGCTGATGATCCTGTTGGCCGGTGATATCGCGCTGGTGCTGTGGTTCGCCGTGCTTCCGGCCATCGTTTCGGTGGCCCTGATCCTGTTCGGCGTAGAGGAACCCGGCATCGTTCAACCATCCCGGCGCCTGCGCGCACCCATCCACTTTCGTGCCTGGCGGAGTTTTTCCCCGGCGTATTGGTGGGTGGTTGGCCTGGGGGCGCTGTTCAGCCTGGCCCGATTCAGCGAGGCGTTCCTGGTGCTGCGGGCGCAGGACGCGGGCTTCTCCACCACCTGGGTGCCGCTGGTCATGGTGGTGATGGCGGGCTTCTATATGCTCTCGGCCTACCCTGCCGGCACGCTGTCCGACCGCATGCCGCCTGTCGGGCTGCTGGCTTTTTCCCTGGCGTTGCTGATCGCCGCCGACCTGCTACTTGCGTGGGCCGACAACCCCACCCTGCTGCTGGCCGGCGTTGCCTTCTGGGGCCTGCACATGGGCTTCAGCCAGGGCATTCTCGCGGCACGGGTCGCCGCGACCACGCCGGCTGACCTCAAGGGCACCGCCTACGGCCTGTTCAACCTGGCCAGCGGCGCCGCCCTGTTGCTGGCCAGCACGCTGGCGGGCTGGCTCTGGCAGAGCCAGGGAGCCGCCAGCACCTTCCTTGCAGGCGCGGCGTTCTGCGTGGCGGCCCTGGTATTGCTGGCGCTGCGTCGCTAATCGAAAGTCGGGCTGCCCCCATCCTTCGTCCGCGCCAACCTTGCCCGGATGGCCCGGGGCGGGTGTCGTACTCCGGGTCGCATGGGACGACAACAAGGAGAAGAAAATGCCCTGGTACCTCGAAGCGCTGATCAGCATCCCCGCCGGCCTGCTGCTCGGCAATTTCACCGAATGGTGGTTCCACCGCGTCGTGCTGCACGGTCTGGGCCGCAAGCGCGGCACCTTCTGGAGCTTCCATTTCCACGAACACCACCGCAACGCCCGCCAGAACGACTTCTACGACCCCTGCTATCGCCGGGCCCCGCTGGGCTGGCATGCCCAGGGCAAGGAAGCCTGGGCGCTGATCGTTGCCAGCCTGCTGGTAGCACCAATGATCGTCTGGGCGCCGTGGCTGTGCCTGACGCTCTGGTACTGCGCCGGCAACTACTACTTCACCCACAAGAAAGCCCACGACCATCCGGACTGGGCCCGCCAGCACCTGCCCTGGCACTACGACCACCACATGGGTCCCAACCCCCAGGCCAACTGGTGCGTGACCAAGCCCTGGTTCGACTGGGTGTTCGGCACGCGGGAGTATTTCGTGGGGAAGCAGCAGGACGCCAGAGTGACCTCCTGATTCCCGCTCCGACACTCCAGATGGCTCAAACCTGTAGGAGCGAGTTTATTCGCGAAAAGTCCTGGACTCCGAGCTGCCGGTACCCCCCTCATCTGAACGCAGCCCGCCCCGGCCCCTCTCCCACAGGTGGGAGAGGGGTGACTCTCCGATCGACTCTGGCGCAGACCTGTGGGGGCGAATTCATTCGCGAAATGTCCCGGGCACCGAGTTGCCGGCTACTTCCCTCATCTGAACGCAGCCCGCCTGTAGAGCCCCGGCCCCTCTTCCGGAGGGAGAGGGGTGACTCACGGACCACCTCTGGCGCAGGCCTGTAGGGGCGAATTCATTCGCCAAGCGGGCCGCAGGTCTGCCCCCGCTTCACTTTGCGCATTCCTGATATCGCCGCTGCTTCCCTCCCCTTAACGTCGCCCCCAACAGGCACGGCCATCCCGTGCCTGCTCACGGCACAACAACAAGAAGGAAGCATCGCCATGCTCAAGAAAGCTGTACTCGGGTGGCCCCAGATCGCGGGGCTCGGCATATCGCTGGTCGTCGCCGGCCAGTTCTCCGGCTGGAACTTCGGCCTCGCCGACAACGGCTGGTCCAACATGCTCCTGGCCTCCCTGCTGATGGCGGCGCTGAGCTGCGGCTTGGCGCTGTGCATCAGCGAGCTGTCCACCGCCATGCCCCATGCCGGCGGCGTGTTCGCCTATGCCCAGAGCGCCTTCGGCCCCTTCGTCGGCTACCTGGTGGGCTCCGCCTGCGCGCTGGCACTCACCATCGGCACCGGCGCCGCGGCCACCTTCGTCGCCTCCTATATGGAATCGGTGTTCGGCTTTGGCGGATGGCCGGTGAAAGTGGGGCTGTTCGCCTTGATCATCGGCATCCACATCCGTGGCGTCGGTGAAGCCCTCGGCGTCACCCTGCTGGCCGGGGCCATCGCCGCCGTGACCCTGCTGGTGTTCGGCGCCGCGATGGTGCCGCAGCTGGATAGCGCCAACCTGCTTGGCACCACGGGAAGCTTTGGCGACTCCCTCAGCCTGCAGGGCGTCTTCGCCTGCGTGCCGTTCGCGATCTGGATGTTCATCTGCATCGAGCAGGTCAGTTCCGCCGCCGAAGAAGCCGCCGATCCGGGCCGCGCCATGTCCCGTGGCATTGCCGCCGCGGTCGGCACCCTGCTGTTGACCGCGCTCACCGTGCTGGTCTGCGCACCGGGTGCCGCCGGGGTTCAGGTGGTCGGTACGGCCGCCGACCCGCTGTACGCCGCGATGACCCACAGCGGCCGCTACGACGCCTCGAGCTGGCTGGCGCAGCTGGTTGGCATTGGCGCCATCTGCGGCCTGCTCGCCACCTTCTTCTCGGTGGTCTATTCCGCCTCCCGCCAGCTTTTCGCCCTGTCCCGCGACGGCTACTTCCCCGCCGCGCTGGCGCGGACCAACCGTCGCGGATCGCCCTATGTGGCGCTCCTGGTGCTGGCCGCCATCGGCCTGCCGCTGACCCTGGTCAGCCCGGAGAAACTGCTGCTGTGCGTGGTACTCCTGCTGTGCACCTGCCATCTGTTCCTGTTCGCCGCCTACATCCGCATGCGCCGCACCCATGCCCACCTGGCGCGTCCGTTCCGCCTCCGGGGCGGTCCGGTGATCGCCGGCCTTGGCATGCTGCTGACGCTGACCGTGATCGCCGCCTGCTTCCAGCTCGAAGTGGAAATGCTCAGCGCCCTCGCCGTGCTCGCCATCGTGCTGGTCATCAACTACCTGGTGCGCGTTGCGCGCGTTACCAAGCCCCTCGCTTCCGAGAATCCCGACAATGTCTGAACTTGATCTTCTGCAACGCCGCTACCGGGCCATGGGCGACCAGTCGCCACTGTTCTACGACCAGCCCCTGAACCTGGTGAAAGGCCAGGGCGTGTGGCTCTACGACGAGAGCGGCAAGCGCTACCTGGATGTCTACAACAACGTGCCCTGCGTGGGTCACTGCCACCCACGGGTGGTGGAAGCCATGGCCAGCCAGGCGAGCACCCTGAACATCCACACCCGCTACCTGAACGAGCGGATCGTCGCCTACGCCGAACGCCTGACCCGCACCTTTGATCCGTCGCTGGATTGCGTGATGTTCACCTGCACCGGCAGCGAGGCGAACGAACTGGCCCTGCGCATGGCCCGTTCGAGCACCGGCGGCAAGGGGGTGATCGTCAGCAGCTACAACTATCACGGCAATACCACCAGCCTGGCCGAAGTGACCACCGCGCTGCCGAGCTCGGAACCCTTCTCGCCATTCGCCCGCGCGGTGCCGATTCCCTGCCTGTACCGGGCGCCGGCCGGCACCACTGCGGCGGACCTGGCCGACCAGTACGTGGCCCGGGTGGCCGAAGCCATCGCCTCGCTCCAGGCCCAGGGCGTGCAACTGGCGGCGATGCTGATCGACACCCTGTTCGCCAACGAGGGCCTGCCGCGCATTCCTGCCGGGTATGTCGAGCGCATCGCGGCGCTGGTCCACGAGGCTGGCGGCCTGTTGATCGTCGATGAAGTGCAGGCCGGCTTCGGTCGCACCGGCGATCACATGTGGGGCCACCAGGCCCACGGCGCGGTACCGGACATCGTCACCATGGGCAAACCCATGGGCAACGGCTTCCCCCTCGCCGGGCTGGTGGCCAGCCGCGAGCGGGTGGAGGCCTTCGGTGGGCGCAACCTCTACTTCAACACTTTCGGCGGCTCGCCGGTGGCCGCCGCCGTGGGCAGCGCGGTCCTCGATGTGATCGAAGACGAACAACTGTTGCGCAACGCCCGCGAAGTCGGCGCGCACCTGGCCAACGGCCTGGAAGGACTGGCAGGGCGGCATTCGATCATCGGTGATGTGCGCGGCAAGGGCCTGTTCTTCGCCGTCGAGTTGGTGCGCGACCGCCAGCAGAAGACCCCGGCGGGTGCCGAGGCGCGCCGCGTGGTCAACCAGATGCGCGAGCGCGGTGTGCTGATCAGCAAGATCGGCCCCGACGACAACCTGCTGAAGATCCGCCCGCCGCTGGTGTTCAACCGCGCCGACGCGGACCTGTTCATCGACACCCTCGACAGCGTCCTTCGCGAACTCTGAGAATCGTGCCATGAGCCAATTCCACACCTTCGACCACGACCAGCAGGTCGCCAGCCTGAAGCGCCTGGCGCTCACTGCCCTGGGCCAATGGGACGGCGACTTCGTCCGCCTGGACCTGATCAAGTACCGCGAAAACGCTGTGTTCTGCGCCACCCGCAGCGACGGGCAGCGCAGCGCTCTGCGCGTCCACCGCGACGGTTACCACTCAGAGGAAGCCTTGCGCTCCGAGCTGCAATGGATGGAAGCCCTGGCCGCCGACGGCATCCATGTACCGCAGATCATCCGCACCCGCGACGGCGAACACCTGGCTCGGGTGCACAGCGACGAGCTGGGCGAATCACGCTACATCGACATGCTCGGCTGGCTGGACGGCTCCAGCATCGGCTCGGCCGAACATGGCCTGGCGGTGCAGAGCGATGTTGCCAGCCTGTTCTTCGACACCGGCGCCGTGGCCGCACGCATCCACCAGAGCTCGGCACGCTGGGAGCAACCCAACGCCTTCAGCCGCCATGCCTGGGATGAAGAAGGCCTGATCGGCCAGCGCCCGTTCTGGGGCCCCTACTGGGAGCTGGACCTGCTGGAACCGGCACAACGCGAGTTGCTGCAGGCCACTCGTCAGGCGGCACGCGCGGACTTGCGGCGCTACGGTCGCAGCCTGGATAACTTCGGCATGATCCACGCCGACCTGGTGCCGGAAAACCTGCTGCTGGATCAGGCCCGGTTGCACCTGATCGATTTCGACGACGCCGGCTTCGGCTGGCATATGTTCGAGCTCGCCACGGCGCTGTACTTCTGCCTGGACGACCCACGCTACACCGAGATCGAAGCGGCACTGCTGAGTGGCTACCACTCGGTCAAACCGCTGACCGCGGCCGACCGCGCCACCCTGCCGCTGTTCCTGGCGCTACGCGGAGTAACCTACCTGGGCTGGATCCATACCCGCCGGGAGAGCCGCACCGCCGAGGAGCTGGCGCCCATGCTGATCGAGCGGGCCTGCCATCTGGCACGGAGTTATCTCGATCAGCGATGATCCACCGAGCCGGCGCCTGGCAGAGATGCACAAGCGCCTGGCGCGCATGGAAATGCCGGTTGCGCGGCACTCAGCCATGATGGCCCCGAGCGTCCGCCAACCGCGCTCGACAGGTGACCCGACATGACAGGCATTGCCCGACACCAGGCATCCGACTCCGACGAGCTCGCCGGCGCGCTGGCCGGCTGGAGCCAGGACTACACCCAACTGGGTCGTGGCCGGCTGCATGCCGAATTGCTGCACGTCCAGCTCGCCGGGGCGTCACTGATCTACGAGCACTCCAACCTGCACCTGCACGAAAACATGACGCCGCCGCAGGGCCAGGTCGTGTTCGGCATTCCGTTGAAGGTTTCCTCCGACTCACTGTTCAACGGCGGCACCCTCGCCGGGGACACCCTGCTGGTACTGGAAGGCGGCGAGGAAATGGAAATCTGCGCCCCCGGCGAGATCGGCATGCTCGGCTTGACGGTGGATCACCGGCTGCTCGCGCAGATCCTCGGAGCCGAGGAGCAGGAACGCCTGGAGCAGGCGCTGAGCCGGCGCCGGCTGGATATCTCGCCGTTGGCCGCGCAGCGTCTGCGCGAGGACCTGTGCGCATCGATCGGCGCCTTCGAACGCGCGGAATATGACCCGCGTTCCGCTGAGCACGGGGTACGCGCCGTGATGTCCAGCCTCGATTGCGTGCTGCAGGGACTGGACGAAGTGCTGCGCGGTCCGAACCAGCGTGGTACTGCCCTGCCCCGCACCCTGGAACAACGCCGCCGCCTGGTGCTGTCGGCGGTGGAGATGATGCAGGCGAACCTCGACCTGCCGCTGTCCATGCTCGAACTCTGCCAGGCCCTGAATACCAGCCACCGGACCTTGCAGTACTGCTTCCGGCAGATCAGCCAGGCCACGCCGCAGCAGTTCTTCCTTTCCCTGCGCCTGGCCGAGGCACGCCGCCGGCTCAAACAGGACCCGCAGCAGAGCATCACCACCCTGGCGCTGGACCTGGGCTTTGCCAGCTCCAGCCATTTCTCCTCGCTCTACAAGCGGCTGTATGGCGAACAGCCGTCCCTGACCGGACGCCGCGGTTAGCGCTTCTTGCGCAGCGGTTCGAGAAGCGGTTTCAGGCCGTTGTGGTCGATCTCCTGCATCAACATCAGCAGCCGGCCGATCTCGCCCTTGGGGAAGCCTTCGCGGGCAAACCAGTTCAGGTAATGACCGGGCAGGTCGGCGAGCAGGCGTCCCTTGTATTTGCCGTAGGGCATTTCGCGGGTGACCAGGAGCAGCAGGTCTTCGGGGTTCATCGAGGGGCCTTGCAGGTGGAAAGAGCGGCGATTGTCGCAGAGCTGCGCCTCAGGCATCCACCGGCACGCCCAGCAGGCCGAACTCTGCCGGCACCTTCACGTAGAACAGGCTCACGCCCTCTTCTTCCAGGCGTTTCAGCAAGGCGTCGCACTCAGCCTCGGTGAGGGCCAGGATGATCAGCATCGGTTGGTCGGCCATCTCGAAGAAATGGTGGGAATGGAATTGCCGGGTGTGCCCGAAGCCCTCGATACCCGAAACCAGGGTGGCACCGCGCAGGCCCATGTCCATGGCCTGGGCAACGATCCAGTCAGCCAGCATCTTGCCCTGATGGCGGCGGTTCTGCTGGGTGTAGAGGGTGAGCTGGTAACCCTTCATACGACCTCCACAATAGAGCCTGCTCACGATCGCGTGTGCTTAGACAATGCCGCCGTTGGCCCGCAGGGTCTGTCCATTGACCCAGGCACCTTCCGGCCCGACCAGAAAGGCCACCAGGTTGGCGATGTCCTCAGGATTGCCCAGACGCTCCAGCGGCGCCTGCTTGGTCAGGCGTTCCACCAGCTCCGGGGGCTTGCCATCGAGGAACAGGTTGGTTGCGGTGGGGCCCGGCGCGACGCAGTTCACCGAGATGTTCCGCCCTCGCAGTTCGCGGGCGAAGATCGCGCTCATGGTCTCCACGGCAGCCTTGGAAGCGGCATAGATGGCGTAGCCCGGCAGGCTCAGCCCAACCACGCTGCTGGACAGGTTGACGATACGACCGCCGTTACGCAGGCGAGTGGCGGCCATCTTCAGGGTGTTGAAGGTGCCTCGGGTGTTGATGGCGAACAGGCGGTCATAGAGGGCTATTTCGGTGTCGGCCAACGGGACCAGCCCCGGCTGGATGACGCCGGCGTTGTTCACCAGGATATCGATGGCGCCGTACTCCATTTCCGTCTGGTCGAACAGCACGGCGACCGCCACCGGGTCACTGACATCAGCCAGCACGGGGTAGGCCTTTCCTCCTGCCCGTCTGATCTCATCCACCACGCGTTCGGCGGATTCCGGCCGCGAGGCGTAATTGACCACCACCTGGATTCCTTCGGCGGCCAGGCGTCGCGCGATGGCGGCGCCGATACCCCGGGACGCCCCGGTGACGATGGCTGTTCTGGCAGTTTCTGACATGCGGCTCTCCCGGACAGGCCCTCGAAGCCACGGCTGCTGCCGCGTGTGGGGCCTTTTCAGTGGTATAGCCGCAGATGGCGCGCCGTGCGGGACCGGTTATCCGGCGCCTGTCCCTTCCGCAAGGACGTTGAAGTCGCAGGAGGAGTTCAAGCTTTCTGTAGGAGCGAGCTTGCTCGCGAAAGATCGTGCGCGGACTGTTCGCGAGCAAGCTCGCTCCTACAAAGTGCCCGGTACCGGCGCTGTGGTCGCCACGGGCCGATAGCTGGCCGGGCTGAACAATCGGGTCAGCCCGAGCATCAGCACTGCGCCGACCACCAGCACCAGCCAGGCGGCGGCGAAGCTGCCGGTGAGTTCCCGCAGAAAACCGCTGAGCCAGGGCGAGACGGCGTTGATCAGGAAGCCTACGCCCTGCACGAAGGCCGCCAGTTGGCCCGCCTCGCGGGGATCGCGGCGGTGGTCAAGGGTGAGGATCAGGCTGAGGGCGAAGCAGGCGCCCAGGCCAAAGCCGATCAGGGCGATCCACAGGGCGAACAGTTCCAACGGTGCCCAGATCAGGCCGCCGAAACCCACCGCCTGGGCGGCCAGGCTGATCGAAAGCAAGGGGCGACGGTCGATGCTGCGCTGCGCCAGGGCGGGCATGCCCAGCGCCGCAATCACCTGGAAGATGGTCATGAAGGCGAGCAGCGAACCGCTGCGGGTCGGGCTCCAGCCGAGCTGCTGATAGTAGGCCGGCAGCCAGGCCACCATGCTCATATAACCGCAGTTGACCAGGCCGAAGTACAGCGCCAGCAGCCAGGCCCGGCGATTACCGGTAAAGCGCGTGGCGCGACCGGCGGCGGCTGGAGCGGAACCCGGCATAGGACGTGCCAGCCATAGCACCAGCGCCAGCAGCGCCGGCACCACCCAGAGGCCAAGGCCCGCTTGCCAGTGCTCGAAATGGTGGGCGAGCAGCGGACTGAACAACGCCGCCAGACCGCCGCCGGCCATCAGGGATGCCGAATAGACGCCCATGGCCAGCGCCACCCGCCCTTCGAAGCGACGCTTGATCACCGCAGGCAGCAATGCCTGGATCAGTGCCACCCCGGCGCCGCCGAGCAAGGCGGTTGCCAGCAGCGGCCCGGCCTGACCGAGGAGCAGCCGCGCGAGGCAGGCGCCGGCGATCAATGCCAACCCCAGGCCAATGCCACGCCGCTCGCCCAGCCCACCCAGCCGGTTGCTCAGCAATGCCACCAGGCCCATGCAGACGACCGGCAACGTGGTCAGCAGCGCGGTGGTCTGGAAACCCATGCCGGTGGCGCTACGGATATCCGCCAGCAGCGGACTGATCGAGGCAAGGATGGGCCGCAGGTTCAGCCCAAGGACGATGAGCAACGCCCAGCCGGCGAGGCTTTCAATACGATCAGCGCACCGCATGCAGGGCCTGCCAGCGGGCGTAGATTTCGCGCATGGCCGCTTGCGGCAGGTGCTGGATGTCCAGCTTCTGGGCCTCCAGCGGCAGGGCCATCTGTTGGTAGACGGCTGCGGTGGACAAGCCAAACGGCTCGCCCACGGCATTGGCCGCAGCGAACACCACGCGGCTCACGCCGCACATATGCATGGCTGCCAGGCACATCGGGCACGGCTGGCCGCTGGCGTAGATCACGCAACCGTCCAGGCGCGGTCCCAAACGCTGGCTGGCGGCACGGATGGCCTGGAGTTCGGCATGGCAGGTCGGGTCCTGGGTCAGGTGGATTTCGTTGACCGCGCGGGCCAGCACCTCACCGTCGCGTACCAGCAAGGCGCCGAACGGACGCCCGCCCTGCTCCACGTTCTGCCGTGCCAGTTCCACGGCCTGTTCCAGGTATTTGTGATCATCAGACATGGGAGAACTCCATCAATCAGCGGGCGCCGGCGGCGCGCAATCTGGCGGCGATGGCCGACTGGCCACGCTGCTCGGCGTGTTGCAAGGGGGTGACGCCGTCCTTGTCGGGCAGGTCGAGGTCGGCATCGGCGGCGATCAGCAGGTCGACGATGCGCTGATGGGCCAGTCCGCCGTCGCCCAGCAGCACGGCTTCCAGCAGGCAGGTCCAGCCCAGCTTGTTGACGTGGTCGAGGTCGACGCCAGCGGTGATCAGGGTGCGCACGGTGTCCACATGACCACGCTCGCAGGCGGGAATCAGCGCGGTGCCGCCGAAGCGATTGGTGCTGCGCAGGTCGGCGCCATGGGCGAGGGTCATCTCGAGGATCTGCTGGTGGCCGCTGGCACCGGCCAGAAGGTAGGCGCTGTCCTGCATGCGATTCTGCAGATTGACGTCAGCACCGGCGTCGATGAGCCGGCGCGCCACTTCGACCTGGTTCCTGGCCGTGGCGAGCAGCAAGGGCGTATTGCCCTCAGCGTCACGCACATCCACCGAGACGCCCTGCTCGAGCAGCTTGTCGACTTTGGCGAGGTCGCCCGTCCCGGCCGCCTGCAGCAGGCTCCGTGCGACGTCATCGGCGTTCACCTGGCCCGCCAGCAGCAAGCCGGTGGCAAGGAGCAGGCAGTGGGTGAGTCGGGCTTTCATGGTTCGCCTCCGCGCTTCGTCGAATGGGCGAAATTATGTCCATCTGGTCAGGTATTCTGAAATTAAATATAACCATGCCTATCAGTGTCAGTAGGAATACCTGAATGTTCGATCCCCTCCTCCTGCGCAGCTTCGTGGCCGTCGCCGACTGCGGCAACTTCACCCGCGCCGCTGAGCGCCTACACCTCACCCAGTCCACCGTCAGCCAGCAATTGCGCCGGCTGGAGGAAAGCCTTGGCTGCCGTCTGCTCGACCGCAGCCAGCGTCAGGTGGTGGCGACCGCCGAGGGGGAACAACTGCTCGGCTACGCCCGGCGCATCCTCGCTTTGCAGGACGAAGCCGCGGAAGTGCTGCGCCACCAACCCGGCAGCGGCGTACTACGCCTGGGCGTGCCCGAGGACTTCGCCGCCGAACGCCTGATGCCACTGCTCGCAGAATTCTCCGCCGCCTGGCCGGGTGTGCGCCTCGAGGTGACCAGCGGCCTCAGCCCGGAACTGCTGCGCCTGTACCAGGGCGGCGAGTTCGACTTGCTGCTGGTCAAGCGCATGGGAGATGGCGGCGATAGCCTGGCCTCGTGGCCGGAGCCACTGGGCTGGGTGGACAGTGCCAGCCAGCCGGTATACGGCCGCGAGCCGTTGCCCCTGGTGGTGTTTCCGGCCGGAGGGCTCTACCGCAATGAGATGCTCCATGGCCTGGATGTACAGGGCCAGCGCTGGCGCATCGCGTACTCCAGCGCCAGCCTGGCGAGCGTGCGCGCAGCTGTCGCCGCCGGCCTGGGGGTGAGCCTGCTGCCGTTGCGGGTGCTGGGGCCGGAGCATCGTTTGCTGGGTGAAGACCAGGGGTTGCCGGAGATCCAGGGATTGCGACTGGCGCTTTATGGGCGGACGGGGTTGGGGCGTGCGGGGGATGAGTTGGTGGGAAGGTTGAAGGCGTTGTGTGAGATGACAGTGGTGACCAGGTACCCTGAAACTCCCTGCTAATCCTCACTCCCCTCACCCCAACCCTCTCCCAGAGGGAGAGGGGGCAGTCCGTGCAGAGATGTCACCAGCGCGTGTCACCCCTCTCCCTTCGGGAGAGGGGCCGGGGGTGAGGGAGGTCAGGCCCTGCTGGATGTCAGGGCGTCGCTTCAGAATCCGAATCCACCTGCTCCAACTGTCCCTGGTCCCATCCACCACCCAACGCGGCGATAAGCTGGACGCTGGTGGTCAGGCGGGTGCCCATCAGGGTCAGGACGGTGCGTTCGTTGCTCAGCGCAGTGGCTTGGTTGGTGACCACGCTGTTGTAGTCCACGGTGCCGGCCCGGTACTGGTTGGTGATCAGGCGCAACGCCTCGCGGGCGGCGTCGAGGGCTTCCTGTTGCACGCCGCTCTCCTCTTCCAGGACGTCGAGCTGGACCATGTAGTCCTCGGCTTCGCGGAAGCTGTCCAGCACGGTCTGGCGGTAGGTCGCGACGGTCTGGTCGTAGCTGGCTTCGGCCTGCGCCACCTGGGAGCGGATCAGCCCGCCGTCGAACAGGGTCATGGCGAATTCCGGGCCGATGGACCAGAAGCGGTTCGGCGTGGTGATCCAGTCGTGCAGGCTGCCGCTGCGGTAACCACCCGCGGCGGTCAGGCTGAGGCTGGGGAAGTAGGCTGACTTGGCCACGCCAATCTGGGCGTTGGCGGCCATCATGTTGCGCTCGGCGGAGGCGACGTCAGGGCGACGCTCCAGCAGTTGCGAGGGCAGCAGCGTGGGCACGTTCGGCAGGGCCGGTACGCTGTCCACCTCGGCCAGGCTGAATTCCGCTGGCGGCACGCCGATCAGCACGGCGATGGCGTTTTCCAGTTGCGCGCGCTGGTATTTGAGGTCGATGGCCTGGGCCTCGGTGCTCTTCAGCTGGGTAGTGGCCTGGGCCACGTCGGCACGGGTGACGATGCCGGCCCTGTACTGGTTCTGGGTCAGCGTCAGGGCGCGCTGGTAGCCGGCGATGGTGGCTTCCAGCAGGCGCTTCTGCGCATCCAGCACGCGCAGTTGCAGGTAGTTCTGCGCCAGTTCCGATTGCAGGCTGAGGCGCGCGGCCGCGAGGTCGGCGGCGCTGGCCTGCATGCTGGCGGTGTCGGATTCCAGCTGGCGGCGCAGCTTGCCCCAAAGGTCGATCTCCCAGTTCACCCCAAGGCTGGCGTCGTAGCTCGTGGAGACGCCGCTGCCACCGGAGCTGGTAACGGTAGAACCGTCGGACAGGCGCACGGTGCTGTCGCCGCCACCCTGGCCGGAGCGGGTCTTGCCCGCGTTACCGGTTACCGAGGGGAAGAACGACGCGCGGGCGCCACGGGCCAGCGCTTGCGCCTGGCGGTACTGGGCGATGGACTGGGCCAGGGTCTGGTTGGAGGTTTCCAGACGCTGCTGCAGGTCATTGAGGGTGGCGTCGTCGTAGAGCTCCCACCAGCGGCCACGGTGTTCCAGGTCGGCCGGGCTGGCCAGGGACCAGCCCTCGGCATGCTTGAACTGCACGGGCACGCTCTGTTCCGGACGCTTGTAGTCCGGGCCGATGGCGCAGCCACCGAGCAACAGGCCGGCAAGCGCCAGGACCATCGCGCGGCGCAGGGGTTTCAGGGAATGAGCGGCGGTGTTCATAGCGGTGTTTCCAGAGCGGCGTCAGTGCGCACGCCACGCCAGCGATTGAAGCGATGGCGCAGACGGTCGAGGTAGAGGTAGACCACGGGGGTCGTGTAGAGGGTCAGCAACTGGCTCAGCACCAGGCCGCCAATGATGGCCACGCCCAGAGGCTGGCGCATTTCCGCGCCCTCGGTGCCGCCGATCAGCAGCGGCACGGCGCCAAGGATGGCGGCGATGGTGGTCATCAGGATCGGCCGCAGACGCAGCAGGCAGGCCTGGCGAATGGACTCGTCCGGGCTCATGCCTTCCTGGCGTTCGAGCTGCAGGGCGAGGTCGATCATCATGATGGCGTTCTTCTTCACCACGCCGATGAGCAGGAACAGTCCCAACAGCGAGATCAGGCTGAACTCCCCGCCGGTGAGCAGGATCGCCAGCAGCGCGCCCACGCCCGCCGACGGTAGCGTCGAGAGGATGGTCAGCGGATGGACATAGCTCTCGTAGAGGATGCCGAGCACCAGGTACACCAGCACCAGGGCGGCGAGGATCATCCACGGCTGGTTCTGCTGGGTGCTCTGGAAGGCATCGGCGCTGCCGCCCATGCGCGCGATCACCGAGCTGGGCAGACCGATGGCGGCCACCGCCTTCTCGATGGCGACGGTGGCCTTGTCGAGGCTGACGCCGGGCGCCAGGTCGAAGGCAATGCTCTCCGAGGCGAACTGGCCTTCGTGGTTGACGCGGTCTTCCTCCAGGCTGCGCTCGTAGCGGGCGAAGCTGGACAACGGCACACGCTGGCCATCGGCGGTTACCAGTTGGACCTGCTTGAGGGTTTCCGGGTCCTGGGCGTACTTCGGGTTGACCTCCATCACCACCTGGTACTGGTTCAGGGTGTCGTAGATGGTGGAAATCTGCCGCTGGCTGTAGGCGTTGTTCAGCGCGGTGGTGACCATGGACATGTCGATGCCCAGACGCTTGGCCGTGTCGCGGTCCACCTGCAGGGTGACCTGCTGGGCACCCTCCCCTTCGTTGGCGTCGATGGCGGTGAGTTCCGGCAACCCCTTGAGTGCGGCGGTGACTTTCGGCGCCCAGGTGCGCAGCTCGGACAGCTCGCCGCTCTGCAGCACGTACTCATACTGCGAGCTGCGCTGCTCGCGGCCACCACCGAACTGCAGGTCCTGGTCGGCCATCAGCATCAAGCGTCCGCCGGGCACCTTGGGCAGGTCGGCGCGCAGGCGTTCGATCACCTTCTGCGCCGATGCCTTGCGCTCGGCGATGGGCTTCAGGCGGACGATCATGAAGGCGTTGTTGATGCCGCCACTGCCGCCGATGAAACCGGCCACGCTCTCCACGGCCGGGTCCTTGAGGACGGCACGGCGGAAGATTTCCATCTTCGGCTGCATCACGGTGAAAGACAGGCCGTCGTCGCCACGGATGAAGCCGATCAGTTGGCCGGTGTCCTGCTGCGGCAGGAAGGTCTTGGGCACCAGCACGTAGAGGGCGATGTTGCAGCCAATGGTCAGCAGCAGGCTGGCCAGGGTCAGGCGCGGGTGGCGCAGGGCCACGCCAAGGGTCCGGTCATAGATACCGACCATGCGCGTATGCAGCGATTCGCTCCAGCGTTGCAGGCGGCTGTCCTTGTCCGGCACGTGGGGTTTCAGCCAGCGCGCACAGAGCATCGGCGTCAGGGTCAGGGACACCAGCAGCGATACCAGGATGGCCACCGCCAGCGTCAGGGAGAACTCGCGGAACAAGCGGTCAATGATGCCGCCCATGAACAGGATGGAAACGAACACCGCCACCAGCGAGAGGTTCATCGACAGCAGGGTGAAGCCGACTTCGCGGGTGCCTTGCAAGGCCGCCTTGAACGGCGCCATGCCGTCGTTGATGTGCCGTGAGATGTTCTCCAGCACCACGATGGCGTCGTCCACCACCAGGCCGGCGGCGAGGATCAGCGCCATCAGCGAGAGCACGTTGAGCGAGAACCCCATCAGGTACATCACGGCGAAGGTGCCCACCAGCGACACAGGCACTGCCAGCGCCGGAATCAGCGAAGCGCGCAGGTTACCGAGGAACAGATAGACCACCAGGATCACCAAGGCAACGGCGATCAGCAGGGTGCGTTCGGCTTCGTGCAGGGTGGCGCGGATCACCGGCGAGCGGTCCATGGCCAGGTCCAGCTTGACGCTGGCCGGAAGCACCGCCTGCAACGCGGGCAATTGCTGCTTGATGCTTTCGATGGTCTCGATGATGTTGGCGCCAGCCTGACGGTTGATCACCAGCAGCACCGCCGAGTCGTCATTGAAGAAGCCGCTGTTGTAACGGTCTTCCACCGCGTCGCGGACCTTGGCCACATCGCCCAGGCGCAGGGCGGCGCCGTCCTGGTAGCGGAGGATCAGCGGCGCGTAGTCGGCAGCCTTCTCCAGCTGGTCGTTGGCACCTACCTGCCAGTGACGGCCGGCGTCTTCCACGGAGCCCTTGGGCCTGCGCTGGTTGGCGGCGGCAATGGTGCTGCGCACATCGTCCAGGGCGATGCCGTACTGAGTCAGCAGTTGCGGCTCCAGCTCCACCCTCACGGCCGGCAGCGAGCTGCCGCCGATCTGCACCTCGCCCACGCCCTTAACCTGGGACAGGCTCTGGGCCAGGATGGTGGACGCCATGTCGTAGAGCTCACCCTTCTCCTTCACGTCGGAGGTCAGCGACAGCACCATGATCGGCGCCTGGGACGGGTTGACCTTCTTGTAGGTGGGCATGCTGCGCATACCGCTGGGCAGCAGGTTGCGCGAGGCGTTGATGGCCGCCTGCACATCGCGGGCGGCGCCGTTGATGTCCCGGTCCAGGTCGAACTGCACGATGATCCGCGTCGAGCCCTGGCTGGTGCGGCTGGTCATCTGGTTGATGCCGGCGATGGTGCCCAGCGAGCGCTCCAGCGGCGTAGTGACACTGGACGCCATGATCTCCGGGCTGGCACCGGGCAGGCTGGCCTGCACGGTGATCACCGGAAAATCCATCTGCGGCAGTGGCGACACCGGCAGCAGGCCGAAACTGACGCTGCCCAGCAGCAGGATCGCCAGGCTCAGCAGCATGGTGGCGACCGGGCGATGGATGAAGGGGGCGGAGAGGTTCATCGACCAAACTCCGCGCAGGACATGACTACCCTCACCCCGGCCCTCTCCCAGAGGGAGAGGGAGTAAAGGCCGCTCATACCGCCACCCCCGCCGCGCTGCGGCCGGTGAAGCGGCGGGCCAGGCGGTCGAAGGCCAGGTAGATCACCGGGGTGGTGAACAGGGTCAGCACCTGGGACAGCAGCAGGCCGCCCACCATCACCAGGCCCAGGGGCTGGCGCAGTTCGGCGCCGGAGCCGGTGGCGAGCATCAGCGGGATGGCGCCGAACAGGGCCGCCAGCGTCGTCATCAGGATCGGCCGGAAACGCAGTAGCGCCGCCTGGTAGATCGCATCCTCGGGGGTCATGCCCTGATGCCGCTCCGCGTCCAGGGCGAAGTCGATCATCATGATGGCGTTCTTCTTCACGATGCCGATCAGCAGGATGATGCCGATGATCGCGATCAGGCCCAGGTCATTGCCCGTCAGCAGCAACGCCAGCAAGGCACCGACGCCCGCCGAGGGCAGCGTGGAGAGGATGGTCACCGGGTGGATGTAGCTCTCGTAGAGCACGCCCAGCACGATGTACATGGTCACCACCGCCGCCAGGATCAGCAGCAGCGTGCTCGACAGCGAGGCCTGGAAGGCCGCGGCTGCGCCCTGGAAACGGGTCTGGATGCCTTCGGGCATGCCGATGTCCTGCTGCACCCGTTCGATCACCGCCACCGCCTCGCCCAGGGCGACGCCCGGTGTCAGGTTGAAGGACAGGGTCACGGCCGGGAACTGGCCGATATGGTTGACCGCCAGTTGCGTCTGGCGCTCTTCCACCTTGGCCAGGGCAGAAAGCGGGACCTGGGTGCCGCCGCTGGTGACCACATGTATCTGCTGCAGCGCCTGCGGGCCGATCATTTCGCCGGCGGCGGACTCCAGCACCACGCGGTACTGGCTGGACTGGGTGAAGATGGTGGAAATCTGCCGCTGGCCGAAGGCGTCGTAGAGCGCGTCGGTGATGGCGGAGATTTCCACGCCCAGGCGCCCGGCCATGTCGCGGTCGATATTCACGTAAACCTGCAGGCCCTTGTCCTGGAGGTCGCTGGCCACGTCCGACAATTCCGGCTGCTGGCGCAGGGCGTCCACCAGCTTGCCGGTCCACTCGTTGAGCAGGTCGGCGTCCGGGGATTCCATGCTGAACTGGAACTGGGTGCGGCTGACCCGGTCCTCGATGGTCAGGTCCTGCACCGGCTGCAGGTAAAGGCGGATGTCGCTCTGCTTGTCCAGCTCGGGCTGCAGGCGCTGGATCACCTCGCTGGCGGTCACGTCGCGATCGCCGTGGGGTTTGAGGTTGATCAGCATGCGGCCGCTGTTGAGGGTGACGTTGTCGCCGTCGACACCGATATACGAGGTTAGGCTGGCCACCGCCGGATCCTTGAGGATCAGCGCGGCGAGCTTCTGCTGGCGTTCGCTCATGGAGCGGAAGGACACCGACTGCGGTGCCTCGGTGATGCCCTGGATGACGCCGGTGTCCTGCACCGGGAAGAAGCCCTTGGGCACGGCGAGGTAGAGCACCACGGTCAGCACCAGCGTGCCGACGGCCACCAACAGGGTCAGGCCCTGGTGCCGGAGCACCCAGGTCAAGCCACGGCCGTAGCGCTCGATCATGCCGTCGATGAAGTCGCCACTGGCCTTGTAGAAGCCGCCCTCCTCCTCTTTCTTCTCCCGCTTGAGCAGGCGCGCGCACATCATCGGCGTGAGCGTCAGGGAGACCACCAGCGAGATCAGGATCGCCACCGCCAGGGTGATGGCGAACTCGCGGAACAGCCGGCCCACCACATCCGCCATGAATAGCAGCGGGATGAGTACGGCGATCAGCGAGAAGGTCAGGGAAATCAGGGTGAAGCCGATCTGCTTCGCGCCCTTCAGCGCGGCGTTGAGCGGCGTCTCGCCCTCCTCCAGGTGCCGGGCGATGTTCTCCAGCATGACGATGGCGTCGTCCACCACGAAGCCGGTGGCGATGGTCAGCGCCATCAGCGTCAGGTTGTTGATGGAGAAGCCAGCCAGGTACATCACCGCGAAGGTGCCGACCAGGGACAGCGGCACGGCGATGGACGGAATGATGGTGGCACTCATCCGGCGCAGGAACAGGAAGGTCACCATC
Organism: Pseudomonas sp. BN414; assembly: GCF_029871275.1. Taxonomy (NCBI): domain Bacteria; kingdom Pseudomonadati; phylum Pseudomonadota; class Gammaproteobacteria; order Pseudomonadales; family Pseudomonadaceae; genus Pseudomonas; species Pseudomonas sp. BN414. The sequence continues at coordinate 39,062 of NZ_SSOL01000062.1, read as the reverse complement.
ACCACCAGGGCGATGGCGAGGAACAGCTCGTGCCGCACGTCGGTGATGGCCGCGCGGATGGTCTGGGTGCGGTCGGTGAGCACGACCACATCGATGCCTGCCGGCAGGTTGGCGGTGATCGACGGCAGCAGCGCCTGGATGCGATCCACCACTTCGATCACGTTGGCGCCCGGCTGGCGCTGGATATTCAGCAGCACCGCCTCGTTCTGGTTGGCCCAGGCTGCGAGGCGCTCGTTCTCGGCGCCGTCGACGATGCTGGCGACATCCTTCAGGCGCAGGGCGGCGCCGTTGTTGTAGGCAAGGATGAGGTTGGCGTATTCGTCGGCGGACTTCAGCTGGTCGTTGGCATCCAGCATGGAAACGCGGGTCGGGCCGTCGAAGTTGCCCTTGGGCTGGTTGACGTTGGAGGCGCTCACCAGGCTGCGCACATCGGACAGGTTCAGGCCGTTGGCCGCCAGGGCCTCGGGATTGACGCGAATGCGCACCGCCTGGCGCTGGCCGCCGGCGATGCTGACCATGCCCACGCCGCTGATCTGCGCCAGTTTCTGCGCCATGCGGGTGTCCACCAGGGTATGCAGCCTGGGCAGCGGCATGGTCTTGGAGCTGATGGCCAGGGTCAGGACCGGGGTATCAGCCGGGTTGACCTTGTTGTAGACCGGCGGCGCCGGCAGGTCGTTGGGCAACAGGTTGGTGGCCGCATTGATGGCCGCCTGCACCTCCTGCTCGGCCACGTCCAGGTTGATCTCCAGGCTGAAGCGCAGGGTGATGACCGAGGCTCCACCGGAGCTGGTGGACGACATCTGGGTCAGCCCCGGCATTTGCCCGAACTGGCGCTCCAATGGCGCGGTGACGGCGCTGGTCATCACATCCGGGCTGGCGCCCGGATAGAGGGTCAGGACGCGGATGGTCGGGTAATCCACCTCGGGCAGCGCGGAAACCGGCAGCAGGCGGTACGCGATCAGGCCGGCGAGGAGAATCGCCAGCATGCTCAGGGTGGTGGCGACCGGCCGCAGGATGAACAGGCGAGAGAGGTTCATACGCCGCCTTTCGCGTCCTGGCCTTGAGGCTTGGCGCCTTGCAGCTGTTCGGTGGGTTGCGCCGGAACCTCATCGGCGTCGTGCACCACTTCCACGTCGCTGCCATCGCGCAGGCGGTCGGTGCCTTCCAGCACCACGCGCTCACCCGGTTTCAGGCCGCTCTTGACCACAGTGCGCTCGCCATCGTCCGGACCGGTCTCCAGCTTGCGAACCTTGACCTTCTTCTCACCGTCCATCACGTAGGCGAAGGTGCCCTGGCTGCCGAACTGCACGGCGGCCGAGGGGATCAACACTGCTTGCGGCAGCAGCTCGGCGCGCAGGCGGACATTGACGAACTGGTTGGGGAAGAGGGTCTCGTCGTCGTTGGCAAAACGCGCCTTGAGCTTCAAGGTGCCGGTGGTGGTATCGATCTGGTTGTCCAGACTCTGCAGCACGCCTTCCGCCTGCTTGACCTTGTCGCCACGGTCCCAGGCCTCGACTACCAAGGGCTGGCCGGCGCGGAAACGACTGACCACTTCCGGCAGCTGCCCTTCGGGCAGGGTGAAGGCGACGCTGATGGGCTTGGTCTGGGTAATGACCACCAGCGGTGTTGTGTCACCGCTGCTGACCAGGTTGCCGAGGTCCACCTGGCGCAGGCCGAGGCGGCCGGAAATGGGCGCGCGGACCTGGGTGAAACCGAGGTTCAGCCTCGCCGAGGCGACGGCGGCCTCATCGGTCTTGATGGTCCCGCGGTACTGCGCCACCAGCGCTTCCTGGGTGTCCAGGGTCTGCTTGGCGATACTGTCCTCGGCATACAGGCCCTGGTAGCGGGCCAGGTCGATCTCGGCGTTCTTCAATTGCGCACGATTCTGCGCCAGGGTCCCTTCAGCCTGTTGCAGGGCGACCTGGTAGGGACGCGGGTCGATCACCGCAAGCAGGTCGCCGGCCTTGACCTGCTGGCCTTCCTCGAACTGCAGCTTGACCAGCTCACCATCGACGCGACCGCGCACGTTCACCGTGTTCAACGCCGTAACGGTGCCAAGGGCCTTGAGGTACACCGGGAAGTCGCCCTGGGTAATCGTGGCGACGCGTACCGGTACCGGTCCCGAGAAGGCACCGAAACCGGGGCGCCCCGCTCCCCCTCGGCCATTCTGGTGGCCGGGCTTGGAGGCGGCTTCCGGCCAGAGCCACCAGATCAGGACCAGCAGCGCCAACAGCGCGACGGCGATGACGAGCCAGTTACGGAGGGAACGGGAATTCGGGGATTTCTCAGTAATCGGGGACATGATTCGAGTCGAGGTATGCGAGAGCGTGAACGATAAGCAGTTGAAAGCAGAAGGCAAAGTGGATTTACCGGCTATTTACCTAGGCCTGACGCAGCGAACTATCCTTAATGACCTGCAATTGCTCTGCTTTTGCGGTCACAACTGATATCACCGGGCCAGGGAGAGTTCCGTGTTCGAATGTTTCAGGCAGCGTTTTGCTGCCCTCAAGACCCGCGCCGACGTTCATTCCTTGCGCATTGTCCGCCAGCGCTCCGAACAGGCGATGGTGCGTCGTGGCGTCGCCGAACCCCCGTCCCTCGGGCTGGACATGGGGGCGATGCTCAGCGTGCGCGTCGCCGGCGTGGAGGCCTATGCGGCCACCGCCGACCTCAGCCCCGCCGGGCTGCAACGTGCCCTGGACAAGGCCGAGGAGCTGGCCCGGCAGATCGCCCTCTACGCCCTGGTGGACCAGAGCCGGCTCGCGGCGCCGCCAAGCAGCGCGGACTACCGGTCCCCAGGACTGGAGCAGCCCTTCCCCAGCCTCGCCGAACGCCTGGAACTGCTGACCGAAGAATCGGCACGGATTCCCGCTGACCCACGCCTGGTCAACTGGAACCTCTACCTCGACAGCCAGCGCCACGAGCAGCTCTACCTCAACAGCGCCGGCGCCGAGCAATGGCAGGACCTGCGCTTCACCTACCCCGGCATCAGCGTCACCGCCTTCGACGGCAGCGACAGCCAGACCCGCAGCTTCGGCGGCTACGGCAGCGGCCAGCAGGGCGGCACCGAGGTGCTGCAGCGGTTGGGCTTCGGCGGCGCCGCCGCGCGCGTGGCGGACGAGGCCCTGCAACTGCTGATGGCGCCCAACACTCCCAGCGGAACCACCGACCTCCTGCTGATGCCGGACCAGATGATGCTGCAGATCCACGAATCCATCGGCCACCCGCTGGAGCTGGACCGCATCCTCGGCGACGAACGCAACTACGCCGGCACCAGCTTCATCGAACTCTCGGACTTCGGCCGTTATCAGTACGGGTCGCCGCTGCTGAACATCAGCTTCGATCCGGGCATCCCGGAAGAACTGGCCAGTTACAGCCATGACGACGACGGCCAGCCGGCACGCAAGGAAATGCTCATCAAGAATGGCAAGCTGCTGCGCCCGCTCGGCGGCGCTCTGTCCCAGCAACGCAGCGGCCTGCCGGGCGTGGCGAACAGTCGGGCGAGCAGCTGGAACCGTGCCCCGATCGACCGCATGGCCAATCTCAACCTGGAACCGGGCGACCAGAGCCTGGCCCAGCTCATCGGCGGCATCGAGCGCGGTGTGCTGATGAGCACCAATCGCTCCTGGTCCATCGACGACGCCCGCAATAAGTTCCAGTTCGGCTGCGAATGGGGCCGGCTGATCGAGGATGGCGAACTCCGCGGCGTGGTGAAAAACCCAAACTATCGCGGGATTTCCGCGCAGTTCTGGCGCAATCTCGCCGCAGTGGGCGATGCCACTACCTTCGAGATCCATGGCACGCCCTACTGCGGCAAAGGCGAGCCCAACCAGGTGGTGCGCGTGGGCCACGCCTCGCCCGCATGCGTCTTCAGACAAGTGGAAGTCTTTGGAGGAGTCCAGTGATGGCCGACGCAGAATCCCGCTTCACCGCCCTGGCCGAAAGCCTGAAGGCCAGCTTGCAGGCCGGCGAGGATTTCAGCCTCTGGTACAGCGCCGAGGAGTCCGAGTTCATCCGCTTCAACCGTGCCCAGGTGCGCCAGGCCGGACATGTGGCCCAGGGCACCGGACGCCTGCGGTTGATCCGCGACGACCGCAGCGCGGAGATTGCCATCGCCCTTTCCGGCGACCTGGACAGCGACCGCCAGCACCTGGCCGAGGGTCTCGTGCAGTTGCGCCTGGTGATCTGCCAATTGCAGCCTGACCCTTACCTGCAACTGGAGCGTTCCGCCTGGCATCGTCGTTCGGTGGACGAGGCAGCGCTGCCCGACTGCGCCAGCGTGCTGGCCGGGATCGACGAAGCGGCCAACGGTCTCGATCTGGTGGGCATTTACGCTGCCGGGCCGTTGTACCGGGGATTCGCCAACAGCTTCGGCGCCTTCGGCTGGCACACCGCACACTGCTTCAACTTCGACTGGAGCCTGTTCCACGCCAATCACCAGGCGGTGAAGGCCGATTACGCCGGCGCACGCTGGGATGCCGATGAATTCGCCAACCGCTTCGACAATGCCCGCCGGCAACTGGAGTACCTGGGTAGGCCAGTACGTCACCTGCACCCCGGCGACTACCGCGCCTACCTGGCCCCGGCAGCCCTGGACGAAGTGCTGGGTATGCTTTCCTGGACCGGTTTTTCCGCCCGCGCCCTGGCCAACAAGGAAAGCCCCCTGCAGCGCCTGCAGGATGGCAGCTCCCACTTGAGCCCCCTGCTCAACCTGGACGAACAGGTAGCCGGCGCCCTCGCCCCAGCCTTCGGCCCGGAGGGCGCTCCGCGCAGCGATGTGCCCCTGGTGCGCGATGGCAAGCTGACCGGGCAACTGGTCTATCCCCGCAGCGCGCGGGAATATGGTCTGCAAGCGAACTGCGCCGACGCCAACGAAGCGACCCAGTCACTGGTGATGGGCGCCGGCACGCTTCCGCTGGACAACGTGCTGGAACGCCTCGGCAACGGTCTCTACATCGGCAACCTCTGGTACCTGAACTGGTCCGACCTGCCTGCCGCACGCATGACCGGCATGACCCGCTTCGCTACCTTCTGGGTGGAAGACGGCCAGATCCAGGCGCCGGTGGACACCATGCGTTTCGACGACAGCCTGTTCAACCTGCTTGGCGACCAGTTGGAAGAGCTGACCCAGGAGCGCCAGTTGCGGCTTTCCAGCAGCACGTACGGCGAGCGTCAGACCTGGTCGGCGCTGCTGCCGGGGGCGTTGGTTAGAAACCTGAAGCTGACCCTGTAGGAGCGAGCTTGCTCGCGAATAGCCCGGGCAAGATCTTTTCGCGAGCAAGCTCGCTCCTACAAATCAGCCTCACCCCTGGTGCGAACGGTCCGTAGGATGGGTAGAGGAACGAAACGCATCAATCAGCAGCATGGGTCAGTCGAGTTGATGTAGGTGCACCTTCCAGCTGTGGGAGCGATTTCAATCGCGAATGAATTCGCTCCCACAGATCAGAGGAACAAAAAAGGGAGGCCATTGGCCTCCCTTCTGCATTCCAGCGTGCCTTACAGGGCAGCGATGGCAGCCGCGTAGTTCGGCTCGTCAGCGATTTCGCCAACCAGCTCGCTGTGCAGCACGTTGTCGTTCTCGTCCAGCACCACCACGGCGCGGGCGGCAATGCCGGCCAGCGGGCCGCTGGCGATAGCAACACCGTAGTCCTTGAGGAAGCTGGCGCCGCGCATGGTGGACAGGTTCACCACGTTCTCCAGGCCTTCGGCGCCGCAGAAGCGCTTCTGGGCGAACGGCAGGTCGGCGGAGATGCACAGCACAACGGTGTTCGGCAGCTTGCTGGCCTCGACGTTGAACTTGCGCACGGAAGTGGCGCAGGTCGGGGTGTCGATGCTCGGGAAAATGTTCAGCACCTTGCGCTTGCCGCTCAGGCTGGCCAGGGTCACGTCGGCCAGGTCGCCGCCGACCAGGCTGAATGCCGGAGCCTGCTGGCCTTTCTGCGGCAGCTGGCCATCGACGTTGATCGGGTTGCCCTTCAGGGTTACTTGAGCCATAGCAAAAATCCTTGTTTGAGGTGGTGTTGTAGGAAAACGCTGAGTTAACCACGAGCCGGGAAGATTGTCCTGACTTTCGAGTCAGCCAGCGTCGGAAAATCCGTCTGGATGCGATCGACATCCCCGGTAATCGTGAGCGTCCAGCCACGTCACCTTCCGCACTCCAGCATTTAGGGCGATGGTATCCGCGTATTTCCAAGCGGACGCGATCGCCCTTGACGTCACGCCCTTCCCTGCTGGCGGTAAAACGAATACCGGAGATCGCTCGGCTAAGCTCAGGTGAACTGGATCTGCTTCGAAGGCATCGCGCAGATCAGTTGTAGGTTGCCTGTGATGCCCCTGTAACGAGCCGCGTGGCAACCTCCCAACCATTCCAGATGCTTGTCGGATGGTGGTCGTCTTGCGCAGCCTGCAATCGCTCGAAGCATTCTTCCGGAAGGTCGCGGCCTGGCCCGTTTCCTTTCCGCGAACGCTCTGGCGAGTGCTATGCAACCCCATCGCCATTTCGCTCTATACCCGGCAACAACTCGCGCAGCAGCCTGATCAGCGCTTCAGCGACATGCTCAGCCCACCGCTGATGCTGATCCTTTCCATCGTCCTCGCCCATCTCCTCGGCTTTGCCATGGCAGATCGACCTTCGCCGTGGATCTCCGGCGAGTGGCTGACGCTGCTGGTGCACAGCCTCAGCTACGGCCTGTACGCGCTGATGCCCGCCATGGCCATGCTGCGGGTGCGGCGCGTCCGCGTGAGCCGCGCGACCCTGCGCGAACCCTTCTACATCCAGTGCTACCTGGCCTCCCCTCTATCCATCGTGCTGATCGCGGCCAACCTGCTGGCAGGTATCCAGGTCGTGCTGGCGATGGTCCTGACGATCCTCGCTTGCATCTGGTACGTGTTCTCGCAGATCGCCCTGCTGCGACGGTTGCTCGACTTGCCCCTGCTACCGGCCACCTTCATCGCCATTTCCAGGTTCATAGTCGCCACCCTGATCATCCTGGCCCTGATGGATTTGCTGCAGTCCACCTCCCTTACGCATATCGGTTAACCAACAGAAGTCCATATCTCGGTGCACAAGCGACTTCCTGATGATGGCTTGCCGGGGATATGGGCGACTTGCGCCGTCCCCATCGAATCAGCCAGTAGCCAATGCGCTGGCCTTATAAGCCCCCCTTGTTGGCCGCCAATACCCTCAGGCGCGGACAGCGCCTGCCTTAGTGTTTCCCTCTGCCTGTCACAACAAGAACCCGTGCCCCACTGGCTGGCACGGCACACGAGAGGAACGCCATGCAGAACCCCAGATCGAGGCCACTCCGCATCGCTGCCTTGCTGGCCCTGGCCGGATGGCTCGTCGGCTGCGGTGAAGCCCCCGAATCCGCCACGCCACACACCGCTACCACGCTGACGCCCGCCGACAAGGCGCTGGCGCAGGTCTACGACAACAGCTGCAGGATGTGCCACGCCAACCCGGCCTCCGGGGCACCGCAGACCGGTGATGTGGCGGCCTGGAGCCCACGCGTCGCCCAGGGGGTGGACAGCCTGCTGGATCACAGCATCAACGGCTACAACGGCATGCCGCCAATGGGCATGTGCATGCAGTGCTCGGAAGAAGAGTTCCTGGCGCTGATTTCCTTCATGTCCGGCCAGCCCGTCCAATAAGCACAAGGTCCCCCCATGGCTATACACCTCACCAGACGTCAGCTGCTGCAGCGGGCCGGCGTCGCCGGCGCATTCACCGCACTTTCCAGTACCCCGGTGATGGCGCAGCTGGTTCGCGCGCCACGCCTGATTCCCTGGCGCAACTGGTCCGGCGGGCAGAGCTGCCTGCCGCAGGCGCGAGTGGCACCGAAGAGCCTGGATGAATTGGTCCAGATCATCCGCCAGGCCGAGGGCAAGGTCCGCCCGGTGGGCTCGGCGCACTCCTTCAGCGCCCTGGTGCCCACCGACGGGACCCTGCTCTCGCTCAGCTACTTCAATGGCCTGCTCGCGCACGACGCGGCTACCCTGCAGGCCGAGTTCGCCGCCGGTACGCCGATGTCGGTGATGGGCCCGGCGCTGAAGGAGGTCGGCCAGGCACTGCGCAACATGGCCGACATCGATTACCAGACCCTGGCCGGGGCGATCTCCACGTCAACTCACGGCACCGGCGTCGGCTTCGGCTCCTACTCATCCCTTGTCACGGGCATGCAACTGGTGACCGCCAGCGGCGACGTGCTGGACTGCGACGCTCAGCGCAATCCCGAGGTCTTCAACGCCGCACGTGTATCCCTCGGCGCCCTTGGCGTGGCGACCCGGATACGCATGCAGAATCGCGAGGCCTATCGCATGCGCGAGCGGCAATGGATCGCCAGCACCGAGGAATTGCTTGAAGACGTGGAGAAGAACACCCGCGAGAACCAGCACTGGGAAATGCTGGTGATCACCCATTCCGACTACGCGCTGTCCATTGCCCTGAACGAGACCACCGACCCGGCGACGCCGCCGCTGGACCCGGCCGAGGAGGGCGGCAACGAGTTCGTCAGCATCATCGAGGGCCTCGACAAGTACGGCAGCGACTTTCCCGCCGCCCGCCGGGCGCTGCTCAATAGCCTGCGCCATCTCGCCAGCTTCGAGGACCGGGTCGGCGAGTCCTACGAGATCTACGCCAACGTGCGCAACGTGCGCTTCAACGAGATGGAGTACTCGGTCCCTGCCGAGCACGGCCCGGCCTGCCTGCGCGAGATTCTCAAGCTGATCCGCGACAAGGACCTGCGCACCTGGTTCCCCATCGAGTACCGCTACGTGAAGGCTGACGACATCCCCCTGAGCATGTTCGAAGGACGCGACAGCTGCTCGATCTCCGTGCACCAGCACTACAGCATGGACTACCACAACTTCTTCGCCGCCATCGAGCCGATCTTCTGGAAGTACGCCGGCCGACCGCACTGGGGCAAGTTGCACACGCTGAACGCACGCAGCCTGCAACCGCTCTATCCGCGCTGGAAAGAGTTCACCGAAGTGCGCCGGGAGCTGGACCCCCACGGCAAGTTCCTCAATGCCCATCTGTCATCGATCCTGGGCGTGGCCTGACAACAAGGAGACCTCATGAATCGCCGCAACTTCATCGCCGCTACGGCCGGTGCGGGCGTACTGCTCGCTGGGGTTGGCGCCTGGCTGCGACCGGCCGACAAGGGCGCCCCGTACAGCGAGTACTTCGCCAGGCTGAACCGCGAACTCAAGGCCTTCGGGCCTATGAGGCCGGTGATGCTGATCGACCTCGACCGGCTGGATCACAACATCGACGTGGTGATGCAGTCGGTCCGTCGCGCCGGCAAGGCACTGCGCCTGGTGGAGAAGTCCCTGCCGTCGCCGCAGCTGCTCGACTACATCGCCAAACGCGCCGGCACCCGCCGGCTGATGTCGTTCCACCAGCCGTTCCTCAATCACGATGCCGAGCGATTTCCCGACGCCGACCTGCTGCTCGGCAAGCCGCTGCCCGTGCGTTCGGCGCAGGAGTTCTACCAGAACCATCGCGGCCCGTTCGATCCGACGACCCAGCTGCAATGGTTACTCGACACGCCCGAGCGTCTGCAGCAGTACCTCGCGCTGGCGCAAGGCTTGAACACGCGGCTGCGGATCAACATCGAGCTGGATGTCGGGCTGCATCGCGGCGGGGTACAGGACAAGTCAACCCTGGGGCAAATGCTCACCTTGATCGGCGCCAACCCGCAGCACCTGGAGTTCGCCGGTTTCATGGGCTACGACCCCTTCGTCGGCATGGGCGTGCCCGGCATCCTCGGTTCGCCGGAAGAACTCTTCTCCAAGGTCATGACGCTCTACGACGGCTTCGTCGATTACGCCCGCACGCAACACGCTGCGCTATGGAAGAAGGGCCTGACGCTCAACACCGCCGGCAGCCCGAGCTACCGCATGCATGAGAACGAGCGCACCAGCAGCGAGGTGTCGGTAGGTTCGGCGCTGCTCAAGCCAACCCATTACGACCTGCCATCGCTGGTGGATCACCAGCCAGCGGCCTTCATCGCCACTCCGGTGCTCAAGAGCACCGGGGCCGTGAAGATTCCGGCACTGGACGGCAAGTCGGCGCTGTTCTCCTGGTGGGACCCCAACCAGCGCGAAACCTACTTCATCTACGGCGGCAACTGGATGGCTGAACTCGAGTCGCCCAGCGGCCTGCGGTTCAACGGCGTCTACGGCCGCAGCTCCAACCAGGAGATGGTCAACGGCTCCAGCGCCATTGGCCTGGGTGTGGAGGATCAGGTATTCCTGCGACCGACCCAGTCCGAATCGGTGCTGCTGCAGTTCGGCGACCTATTGGCGGTGCGCGATGGCCGTATCGTCGAGACCTGGCCGGTGTACAGCTGAGGCCAGAGCCGTCGCCCAATGGCGGGTTTCGCTTCGCTCTACCCACCCTACGAAGAGCCGAAGCCTGGTGATGCCAGGCTTCCGGCACTCAACCAGAAACCTCAGGTCACCGACCTGAGGTTTTTTATATCCGGGGGATGATCAGAGGGTGAAAGGGAGGTTCAGCTTGGCCCAGAACATTTCGCCCTCGGGGCGATTCTCCACTGCGTATTCCTTGGCCCAGCGCATCTCGAAACTGGCGTATTTGAAGAACGTCAGGTACGCGGCCGGGCCGATGGCGAACACCTGGCCACGCACGCCGTCGTCGACGTCCTCGCCCATGAAGGTCACGGTCCGGCCGAACTGCTCGTCGTCGGTGGTCTGCTTCAGGTAGTAGCCGTTCAGGCCCAGCCTGAGGTTGTCGGTCACCCGGTAGCTGGCGGAATAGTCGAAGTGGAACAACTGCCCGGAGCGGTAGTCGGTGTCGTGGTTTTCCTCGTTGAAGCTGTAGGTGGCCTTGACTGACAGTTCGGTGCGTTCGGTGGGCAGCCAGGTCGCGGAAACCAGCGGCTTGTAGGTGTAGAAGTTGTTGCTGGTGTTGGCCAGGCGCGTGGCGTCGTAGTCGCCGGTGGGCAGTGTGATTTCCAGCGCGGCACCCAGGGTCAGGTCCTTGCCCATGTCCCAGAGGATGATCGGTGCGACCGTGGTGTCGCCCTGGCTCTCACGGCGGTCATCCAGGCTGAACAGCGAGACTTGCTGGCGCATGTAGGGTTGCGCGACATAGCCACCCAGGCGGCCGCCGAAGACCCGCAGCGGGCTCAGGTAATCGAGGCGCGGGATGATCGCGTCGGACGTGATCTTCACGTCCGGCACCTTGCCGCCGAGGGAGCTGATGTCCAGCTTCTTCGCCTCGTAGTGGTTGTAGTAGAGGTTGAAGGCGAACATGTGGTCCGGCAGGTTGTTCACGTCCAGCGGCAGGACGAAGAAGCCGTCGGTGCCGGGGCCGATGTTGTCGACACCGTTTTCGGTGGCGTGGGCCGGTAGCGCGAGGGACGACGCAATGGCGAGGGAAGCTGCCAGCAACGACAGCTGGGGAACACGGATCGGGTTCATGATTGGGCTCATTCTTATTGTTGGCGGACAACACCCCGGGCATGGCCCCGGGCACAGCATAGAAATAAGCGCTCAACGCCAGACGATGCAGGGCATTGCCGGCCAATCAGGGGGGCTTTCGGGGACAAGCCGCAATCTTTTGTTACATCCACCCATGATCCGCCCACGAACGCGATAAGATGGCTCCGCCGCCGCGCCCAGGCTGCACACTGCAATCCAGAACAAGAACCGAAGGCGCCCCAGCTCGGGAGCAGCTCTCCATGCCCATGAAAACCATCGACTCCCAATTCGAACTGGCCCTGGTTTCGCCCTTCCTGCTGCAAACCCTGGCGGAAGTCGCGAGCGACAAAGGTGTCAGCAGCGAGCGCCTGTGTCGGGGCCTGGGGTTCACCCCGGACGACCTGCAGGACCCTGCCCAACGCATCTCCTACCGGCAGGCGACAACGATGATCCAGCGCGCGCTCACGGCGCTCCCCGACCGGGGGCTCGGGCTCTGGGTCGGGCACCAGAACGTGCTCGGAACCCTTGGCCTGCTCGGCCATGTGCTGTCCCTGTGCAGGACCCTGCGCGATGCCTTCGAGATCGGTGTGCGCTTCCAGCACACGTCCGGCGGCATGGCGGTGTCCAGCCTGCAGGAAGGCGCCGAGGAGAGTTTCCTCGAGGTGGAATGCCGGCTGCCTTACGCCGGCGTCCAGGTATTCGCAGTGGAGGAGTTCTTCGCCAGCGTAATGGTCTACAACCGCGCGCTGATCAGTGCAGACTTCCAGCCCCTGCGCTTCGAGTTCACCCACGCCGCCCCGACCTACGAAGCCGAGTACCGCCGCCTGCTGGGGCCGAACGTGCATTTCGGCTGCCTGCACAACCGCATGGTGATCGCCAGCCATTGGCTTGACACGCAGCTGCCCACTCACCAGCCGGTCGCCCTGCGCCAGGCGCTCAACCTGCTGGAACTGGAAAGCGCCCAGGTGCAGCAGAAGATAGACCTGCTGCAGACCGTGGAACGCGCCATCACCCGCGACCTGCCCCATGGCAGCCAGATCGAGAAAGTCGCCGGCGACCTCAACATGAGCAGCCGCACCCTGCGCCGACGACTGGCCGAGCACGCCGTGACCTTCGACGCCTTGCTGGAGCAGGTACGCAGGGCACGCGCCCTGAGCCTGCTGAACAACCCGGAAATGCCCATCGAGCGAATTGCCGAAGAGCTCGGCTACAGCGACGTGCGAGGCTTCCGCCGGGCCTTCAAGCGCTGGACCGGGCTAAGTCCTTCGGCCTGCCGCGATGAGGGAGTGACCTCGGCCAACTGAGCCGCGTTCAAGGCTTCGGCCAAAGCACCATCTAGGTACAACGGAATAAGGCAAGCTTCTGACCGGAGGCTTCGTCCGTCACCACCGCATCCCAGACCTGAGTGGTTCTCCCGAGGTGCTGCGCGCGCGCCTCACAACGCAGAGCGCCCTGCCTCGCAGTGCCCAGATGATTGCTCTTCAGCTCGATGGTGGTGAAAGAAAGCGCGCCGTCCGGTAGATGAGCCATGGTGGCGTAGCCGCAGGTCGTGTCGGCGAGGGCGACGATGGTTGCGGCGTGCAGATAGCCATTCGGTGCGAGATGCGCGGGCTGGATCGTCATTCGACTGTTCATCGCGCCCTCGGCCAGCTCAGTCATTTCCACGCCGAACAAACCGGGAAGACAGTCGTGGCCAAGGCGATTGAGTTGCTCGATGGATGCATCACTGCGGAGTCTGGTCATTTTCTTCGCTTCTCTGGAATTCAAAACAACTGGAGCACGCAGATAGCACAGGTTGTCGGCACTCCGCACCTCGCGAAACAGAGTGCCAACCGCTTCCTCGGGGACTAGCCCACTAGCTCCTTCCCGAAGATCTGCCGTGCAATGACCATGCGCTGGATCTCGTTGGTGCCTTCGTAGATCTCGCTGATCTTGTTGTCCCGGTAGATCTCTTCCACCTTGTAGTGGCTGCCGTCTTCGGAAAGCTCCCGCAAGAAGCCATAGCCGCCGAAGATCTGCACGCCATCGCGCGCCATGTCCCCGGCCGCCTCGGTGGCGTAGAACTTGGCCATTCCCGCTTCCGGCTCAGGAAACTCGGCGCCCTGGTCCATCCGCAAGGCGGCCTTGATGTAGAGGTTGCGCGCGTTCTCGATCTGCGTTGCGCGCTCGGCCATGCGGAACTGCCAATGCTGGAACGCACCGAGCTTCTTGCCGAACGCCTCCCGGCTAACGAGATGCGCCGTCGAATGGTCGAACGCCGATTGCGCCATGCCGACACCGGTCGCGGCAATGCCAATCCGCCCGAAGGTCAGGGTCGCCAGGGCCAGTCGCAACCCTTGATTGGGCTCACCGATCCGCCGCTCGACCGGAACCTCCACGTCGTTGAAATGCACATCGGCGGTCAGTTGCCCACGGTTTCCCATTTTCCGGTCGGGCTTGCCGATCCGCACGCCGGGCTTTCTTTCGTGGCAGGCAGGACTGCCCGTGGAGCACACAGGGCCTGGGATTGGTGGGAAGAGCAAAGCTTGAAGAGCAGGTGATGGACGGGTTCGGCTTCGACACCACGTCAAACCGCCGGTGTGCACGGCGCACCCTACGCGAATGCTCGCGGCCCGTTCGCGAATGAATTCGCTACATGGCAGCAATGTAGGATGGGTTGAGCGAAGCGATACCCATGCTGTTCGTTGGAACCGATGGGTATCGCTTCGCTCCACCACATCCTACGAACTGATTGAAATGGCATCTCCCACAAGGCGCCCTTAGAAATCCCGCTTGTAGAAGAGGTCCAGGGAGCTGGCCAGGCCGCTCGCGGCTTCGAGGTAGAGACGCTTGGTCAGTTCGTAGCGCAGCGCCACCACGCTGGTGGAATCCACCACCCCGAGCCCGTAGCGGACACTCAGGCGATCGGTGATCTGCCCTACGGCGCCGTCATCATCGAGTTGCAGATCCTTGAGGCCAAGGCGCTGGGCCAGTTCGCTGGTCAGCGGCGCACTACCGGAAAGTCCCATGGCCAACGCCGCGCGGCCCACGGCATTGCCATCGCCTTCGCTGGTGTTCATCGGCCGGCCGAGAATCAGGTAGGACAGCGCCTGCTCCTGGCTCATGGCTGGATTGGAAAACACTTCGGTGGCGGGTTCGTCGGCACGGCCATTCAGGCGCACACCTGCGGTGACGTCGCCCACGACGCGGACGGCTTCCACATCCAGATAGGGCTGATCCAGCGGGCCGGCGAACAGCAGACGCGCCCGGCGCAGGTCGAGGCGCTGACCGTAAGCCCGATAACGACCGTTCTTCAGCACCAGCTCGCCATTGCCGGTGAGGTTGTCGCCGACCTTGAGATGGCCCTGGAGGTCCGCAGTCAGGCCGAAGCCGGTGAACTGCAGGCGTTCCCGGCCGACTTCCACGTCCACGTTCATGGCCATCTTCAACGGCTGTTGCTCAGCGTCCTGCTCACCGACCACGCGGGCATCCGGGGATACCTTGACCGCTTGTGGCGGCAGCTCGCGGACCTTGATCTTACCGCGCGGTACCAGCACCTTGCCGCCCACGGACAGACGATCGCCGGCCAGTCCGATGTTCAGGTCCGGCTCCACTTCCAGATTCGCATAGGGCTCCACCACCAGGGGCAGGCGGGTACCGCGCAACGCAAGGTCGAGATCCAGGCCTTGAGTCCAGGCCACGCTGCCAGACAGGCTGCCCTGTCCCTGTTCGCCGCTTCGCCATTGCCCGCTCAGCTCCATGCGCTCGCCGGCGATACGGGCATCCAGGCCCAGCGCGTCGAAGCTCATGGGCAAGTCGCCGCCACCAATCCGGCCATCAGTCAGGCGCAGATTGCCCAAGACATAAGGGGCCTGCAGGGTGCCGCTCAGACTGCCGGCGCCTTGCAGGCGCCCTTCAAGGGTTTCCACCTTGGGCACGAAGGGCCGCAGCACGGCAAGGTCCAATCCGTTCAGGCGGAACTGTCCGGACAGCGGTTTGTTCGCCGGGCGCGGATCGATTCGTGCGTCCAGTTGCAGTTCACCGAGGCCCTGGCCCTGGAAGCTCAACTGGCTGTCGATGCGCTGCGGACGCAAAGTGCTATCCAGCAGCAGGCGCTGATAGGGGAAATCCACCCAGCGATCATCTTCCTTCAGACGCAGCACGCCGCTGCCCGCATCCAGGGTGATCTGGCCGTTGGGACCGCTGGCGGGCAAGTCGAGCTTGAGGTCGGCGTTGAGCTGGCCCTGCCAGGCGAAGTCGTCCGGCAACCAGCGCGCAAGGCTGGCCAGGGGGAAGTCGCGCAGGCGGTAGTCCAGTTTCGGCTCAGGCATCAGGCGCTGCTCTCCGCCGCAGAGACTCGCCGGGCCCGAGCGCCAGCAATGCGCGCCGAAGTTCAGCTTGCCATCGGCCAGCCGCTCCAACCGCGCGGGCGCCTCCAGGCGCCAATCCTGGCCACCGGCCTGGACCTCACCCCGCGCCAGTTGGCCGCGCCAGTTGCCGCCATCCAGCTTGCCATCCAGGGCCAGCAGCAGATCGAGCATCGGCCCCTTGAGGTTCATTTCCAGCTGCTGGCGCACCCGGTCGCCGGAACCTTCGGCGGTCAGGGTGCCGAACTCGTTGTCGCCGGAAGCGAGGCCATCCACCCGTAACTGCACGCGGCCACGCTGGGCGGCGTCCAGTTGGGCATCCAGCTTGAGCGTGTCGAGGCGATTGTCACCCTGCCCCATCCGTTCCCCGGTCAGCGCAAGCTTGCCCTGCGGGGCCTGCAGCGTGCCGGCGAGATCGAGCCGCCCCTGGACCTTGCCGAAGAGTTTCGGCCAGAGCTGCCCGAGGCGATTCAGGGCGAGGTCGAGGTGGCCGCTGAGCTTCTGGTCCAACTGACCCTGCCCTTCGATCCGGTTTTCTCCCAGGCGAACCTGAAGGGCATTGAGCAACCAGCGCTCGCCGGCACCTTCGGCCTTGGCCTGGAGTACGGCCGGCTGGCCACGCAGCTGACCACTGAGATCCAGATCGGCATTCAGCTCCAGGCGCTGGTCGCGCCATGCGCCCCTGGACTGCAACTTGCCAGCCAGCTTACCGGGCAGTTCCGCCAGCCAGTAGGACGGATCCAGCTCGCTCAGGGAAAGTTGGCTGTCCCAGCCCACGCCATTGGCGAAATCGACTTTCACCTGGCCTTGCGCCCTGCCCTGTCCGGCCTTGAGCAGCAGGTCCGACAGGGTGACGCTGGCGAGGTCACCGGCCACCGGGCTGCCGAGGCTGAAGTCGCCCGCCGGACCCTTGAAGCGCGCATCGAACCTGCCTTCGTAGCGCGACGCGGCGTAACGCATCTCGGCGTCGAGCTGCTGCATGTCCACGGGAGGTGGTTGCTCCTGGGGGAACAGCCGCTGCCAGGGGAACTCGCGCCATTGCAGGCGACTGTCGACGGCCAGTTCCTGCTGCCAGTCGACACGCCCCTGCAGTGCCAAGGTCTGCTGGGGATCGCCGGTGAGCAGGAGCTGTTGGATATCCGCGCCCTTGGCATCGACCCGCCCTGCCAGGTCCAGCGCTACGGCTCCGCCTTCGCCCGGCAGTCTGGCCTTGCCCTGCACGGCATAGCCGGCCTTGAGGTCACCTTTTGCGTTGAGGACTACCTGATTGAGAGTCAGGGTGTCCGGCAGGTCCGCGCTGGCCTTGAAACCATCGGCCCGCAAGGTCGCGCTGGCCGGCAGGTTCTCCGCCAGGGGACGCAATTCGCCGTCGAGGCGGCCGTTGAGATAGCCACTGCTCTCGGCCTGGAGCTTGAGCGTTCCCTGCAGGTCGCCGTCTGCCTTCAACGCCAGTTTCCAGGGGGTCTCTCCCGGTGCGGGTAATTGCAGGCTGCCCTGCAGGGCCAGCGGCCAGTTCCCCTCGGGGTGAAGCGTGCCCTGGAGTTCCAGGGCCAGGTCATCGCGGCGCAGCTTGAGACGTTCGAGGTGCAGGCCATCCACCTGCCACCGCGCCACCAGCTCCAGCTGCTGGAGCTGGTCATTGCCGTCGAGCAGGAAGCGGCCGATGCGCACCTGGCCGATCTCCAGCGCCAACGGGAATCGCAGCTCCGGCAGGCTGATGGCGCTGCTGCTTTCATCCTGGGAGGGCGGCAGATCGAGGCGGATGCTGTCGCTGGCCAGTTCATTGATGCAGAGAGTACGACGCAGCAGGCAGGCGGGAGACCAGTCCAGCAGTGGCGCTTGCAGTTCCAGGGCGGTACCGTCCTGCTGCCAGGACAGCCGGGTAGCGCTCCAGCGCCCACCCAGGGTCCCGCTGAAGTCGTCCACTTCCAGTCCCGGCACATGACCAAGCACCCAGCGCCCACCGGCCTCGGTGAACAGCAGGGCTGCCGGGATCGCCACCACCGCTGCCAGGACGAGCGCCAGTCCCGCGAAGCCGTACTTCACCCCGCGCCTCACAATTCAGGCCCCATGGAGAAGTGGATACGGTAGCCGCCCGGATCATCCAGGGCCTTGGCCAGGTCGAGGCGGATCGGTCCCACCGGAGAAACCCAACGCACGCCGATGCCAGCGCCGGTCTTCATCGCCGCGCTCAGGGAGTCCATTGCGTTACCACGGTCGACGAACGCCGCCACACGCCACTTCTCGGCGACCGGGTACTGGTACTCGGCACTGCCCACCAGCAGGTAGCGGCCGCCAACCTTGTTGCCGTTGCTGTCTTCCGGCGAAAGGGTCTGGTAGTCGTAGCCGCGCACACTCTGGTCGCCACCGGCGAAGAAACGCAGGGACGGCGGGATGGCGTCGAAATCAGTGGTGGCGATGCCACCGGCCTGTACCCGGCCCAGCACCCGGTGGCCGCCGGGCAAGGTGTAGAGTCCCTTGGCCATGGCGCTGGCATAGGTGAAGTCGGTGTCGGAGAGGATGCCCTCCTTGGCGCCGCGTACGTCAAATTGCAGCGAATAGCCACGATTGGGGTCGAGCTTGTTGTCACCGCGGGTCACGCCGTAGCTGATACCGGGGATGAGGAAGCTGCTGCGCCCATCATCGCTGCCATCGCCGAAGTCGAAGGCTTCCTGCTCCCAGCGCAGGGAAACCACCCGTTGCCAGTCACTGGGCAATTTGGACTGCCACTGCCCGCCGATGGTGAAGCGACGGCTATCCACGTCCACCAGGTTCTCCCGCTGCAGGCCGGTCGAGAAACGCAGTGTGTCGGTCAGTGGCGGGTCGAGGGGAATCTCGTACCAGGCGCCGACGTTCTGCCGCACCGGCGACACTTCCGTCTCTGCCCCGAGGCGATGACCCTGCCGGTTGATCCAGTGGCGAGTCCAATTGGCACGGGCGCGAGGGCCAACGTCGGTGGAGAAACCGACACCCAGGCCAACGGTGCGCGGCTTCACCGCTGTCAGTTTCACCTTGACCGGTATCACCTGGCCGGCGCCTTTCACCGGGCTGGCATCCACCCGCACTTCGTCGAAGTAGCCGCTGGCCTGCAGGTTCTGGCTGAGTTTGGCGACCTGGTCGGAGTCGTAGGGCGTGTTGGCCCGGAATGGCACCAGGCGTGCGAGCAGGTCGGCGTCGAAGGGGGTATCGCCGTCAAAGCTGACAGCGCCCAGGCTATAGCGCGGACCACTGTCATAGACCAGTTCGATATCGGCGACTCCGGCGCGCGGGTCGATATCCAGTCGCTGGCTCTTGAAACGTCCATCGAAGAAGCCGTAGCGCAAACCCTGGTTCTGGATCAGCTTCTTGGCGTCCTCGTAGGCGCCATGGTTGAGTTGTGCACCCGCCTTCAGCGCCTTGCTCTCGGGAGCGCGAAACACCTTCAGCGCGCTGGCCTCGCCTTCGATCCGCACCACGACGTTGCGCAGGCGCACCGGCTCACCGGGCACCACCAGCAGATGCAGGGCGGGGTCCTTGCCACCTTCGACACGGCTGTCGATCTCGGCCTGGTAATAACCGAGCGCCTGGGCGGCCTGGCGCGCCTGCTCCTCGGCCGAACGCCGGAACCGTCGCAGGTCTTCTTCCTTGCGGTCGCCAAGGGCGCCGATGTAGGCCTCGATATTGGCCTTCAACGGCGCATTGGCAGGTTCGACTTTCACGTCCAGCCTGGCCTTGGCCAGCGCCAGAGTGCTTGTGCAGAGCAGGACCAACAGCAGCGGCCCGCGCAATCCTTGGCAGAAATTCATGGGGCGAAATCCTACCACGGCCTTTCGCCCTTTCTGTCGGAAATGCAAGTCAGCCGCTGGCTCGCATCACCGGCCGTGGATTGGGATGGAAGAACACGTGTTCGACCACCGGGCCCAGCGCGACCTCCCCCACCTCCTCGTAACCCTGGCGTTTGTAGAAGTCGAGGTAGCGCACGTTGCCGGTATCCAGCACTACCCCCTGGGAGCCATCGTCCTCGGCGCACCAGTTGTGCAGCGCCTCCAGCAGCTGTTCACCGAGATGCCGCCCCTGGAACTCCGGGTGGATGCCGAGCAACGGCAGTACGTGGTAGGGCCCCGGCGGCAGGCAGGCGAGCACGGCATCGTGGTAATCGAGATAACGGCGGGTGCAACGGAAACCGGTGGAAAGCAGCATGCGCAGCCGCCAGCCCCAGCTTTCGGTGATGTCCAGGCGGCGCTGCGGGGGCGCTATGAGCGCGATGCCCACCAGGCGCTCCTCGATCAGCAGGCCAATGGCTGGCAGCTCTTCCAGGAAATGCTGCTGCACCAGCTCCCGCACCGTGGCACGGACGCGCTGGTCGTAGCCGGGGCGCTCGGCCTCGAACAGATAGGCGAAGGTAGGTTCGTGGCGGTAGGCGTGGTACAGCAGGGAACGTGCTTCGCGGGCGTAACCGCCGTCGAGCAGGCGCACCTCGACCGGCGCGGTGGGGATGTAACCGGGCATTCACGGCACCTCTTTTGTTATGGGTTCTATCGGGCCAAGAAGGAAATTAGCACCAGATTCCGGGCGCAGCCACGCCGGCTGGCCGGGCGGCCAACCATCGGCTAGCATCGCGTTTTTGCCAGGATGCCTTCGCGATGAAGATCGTTTCTTTCAATATCAACGGCCTGCGGGCACGCCCCCACCAGCTCGAAGCGCTGATCGCCAAGCACCAGCCGGACGTAATCGGCCTGCAGGAAACCAAGGTCGCCGACGAGCAGTTCCCGGAAGCGGAAATCCGCCAGCTCGGCTACCACGTGCACTACCACGGCCAGAAAGGCCACTACGGTGTCGCCCTGCTCTCCCGCCAGGAGCCGATTTCGCTGTTCAAGGGTTTCCCGAACGATAGCGAGGAAGCCCAGCGCCGCTTCATCTACGGCACCTTCGCCGATGCCCAGGGCAACCCGGTCACCGTGATGAACGGCTACTTCCCCCAGGGCGAAAGCCGCGAGCACCCGGTCAAGTTTCCCGCCAAGGAGCGCTTCTATGCCGACCTGCAAGTGCTGCTGGAGCAACAGTTCCAGCCGAGCCAACCGTTGGTGGTGATGGGCGACATCAACATCTCGCCGGAAGACTGCGACATCGGCATCGGTGAAGAGAACCGCAAACGTTGGCTGAAGACCGGCAAGTGCAGCTTCCTGCCGGAAGAGCGCGAGTGGCTCGCACGCCTGAAGAGCTGGGGCCTGGTGGACAGCTTCCGCCATCTCAACCCCGAGGTGAATGACCGCTTCAGCTGGTTCGATTACCGCAGCCGCGGCTTCGAGGATGAACCCAAGCGTGGCCTGCGCATCGACGTAATCCTCGCCACCAGCCCGCTGCAGGCACGAATCAAGGACGCCGGCATCGACTACGACCTGCGCGGCATGGAAAAACCTTCGGACCATGCGCCGATCTGGCTGGAACTGGCCTGATATTGCTTCCGGGTGGATGTAGGAGCCAGCTTGCTGGCGAACTTGCTGAGCTCGGTCCTTCGCGAGCAAGAACTGGGCGTCCCCCTCGCTCCTACACAAGCGCCGAACCAGCGCCGAACCAGCGCCGAACCAGCGCAGCGTGATTCACTCTACGCTCAACGAAAAAGGCCCATCACTGATGGGCCTTTCTTCTTTCATCGCCTGTTCGCTCAGGCCTCTTTCACCATCCGCGTCGTACCGACCCGCATGATGGTTTCGATGGCCCGCTCCAGAGCATGTTCGGAATCATAGAGGTGGCTCCGGACGATCACCTCCTTGTTGGCCGCGCGCAGCTTGAAGTAGTTCTTGCCGCTGGAATCAATGCGCCGTACGAAGCGCTCCTCATGCACGCAATTCTCGCGGAACCGGGCTATGGCCTCCTCTGCGGTGCCACGGTCCTCATGGTTGCCGGTATCCAGAAGGGTTTGCGCGTCGGCCGCCTTCAAACGCAGGCGCCAGGTGCCACCAGTGTTCTTGCGCAGCTCGAACCAACCACTCATCACAACACTCCTCGAACAAGATAGGGATGCGCTTTTGCGCCCACTCGAAGCACCTTTCATGGGGTGTTTCGGGCAGCGGGATACCCTATCCCTTTGCCGATTTCCGGGTTGCAGGACTCTCCTTACAGGGCTGTAGGAAGCGCCAGGAAATGCGAGGCGAAATTTCTTCATCCGCGGAAAAGGCCCAACGCAGAGCGTTTGTCATATCTCCGTCACCCAGCTGACTTAATCTCGCGGCTCCTTCCACCCCCTTGATACAAGGTGTTTGCCCATGCCGCGCGCCATGACCGCCAGCGACAAGGACATGTGGGGCCGTGGCCTCAGCATGTTGCTGCTCGGTTTCATCTGCTATGCCTTCCCCTGGTCGGTGTTCGCCGCCCAGCCCGAGACCGTCCTGCGCATCCAGGGCTCCAACACCATCGGTGCCAAGCTCGGCCCGGCACTGGTCAAGGGCATGCTGGAAGAGGAAGGCCTGCGCGCCGTTCACCAGACACCGGGCGACCGTGAGAACGAGGTGCACATCGTTGCCCACGATGCCCAGGGCAAGGAGATTCAGGTAGAACTGGCCGCCCATGGCTCGTCCACCGGTTTCGTCGCACTGAAGGAAAGCAGCGCCGACCTCGCCGCCTCGTCACGTCCGATCAAGGATGCCGAGGCCCAGGACCTGTCCTCGTTCGGCGACCTGCGCAGCCAGCACGCCGAACAGGTGATCGCCATCGACGGGCTGGCCATCATCCTGCATCCGGGCAATCCGCTGCGCGCCCTGACCACCGCCCAATTGGCCGCAGTGTTTGCCGGCGAGGTGAAGACCTGGGAAGAACTCGGCGGCAAGGGCGGCGCCATCCATCTCTACGCCCGTGATGACCAGTCCGGTACCTACGACACCTTCAAGGAGCTGGTACTGGTGCGCCAGGGTAAGGCCCTGGCCGCCACGGCCCAGCGCTTCGAATCCAACGACAAGCTTTCCGCCGCTGTCAGCGCCGATCCGCAAGGCATCGGTTTTGTCGGCCTCGCCTCCATCAACCAGGCCCGCGCCCTGGCCATTGCCGACGGTGACTCCCTGGCCATGCCCCCCAGCGCCGAGCTGATCGCCACCGAGGACTATCCGCTGTCGCGTCGCCTGTTCCTGTATATGAAGCCGGGTGAACAGAATCGCTGGGCCAAGGCGCTGGTGCAGTTCGCCCAGAGCGCTCGCGGCCAGGCCATCGTCGGCCAGAGCGGCTTCGTCGCCCAGCAGGTGCTGGCGATCAAGGTCCAGACCAAGCAGGACATGCCAGAGAACTACCGCGAGCTGGCCAGCAATGCCCAGCGGCTGTCGGTGAACTTCCGTTTCCAGGAAGGCAGTGCCACCCTCGACAACAAGGCCCAGCGCGATGTGCAGCGCGTGCTGGATTACCTGAAGCAGACCAACAAGCTGGAGCAGAAAGTCGTGTTGGTGGGCTTCGGCGATCCCAAGGCCGACCCGCAGCGGGCCGAACTGCTGTCCAAGTTGCGCGCCATGGCGGTGCGCCGGGAACTGACCAAGGGCGGCGTGACCTTGCGGGACGTGACCGGGCTCGGCGACGAACTACCGGTGGCGGCCAACACGGCCGAGGAAGGACGGATTCGCAACCGTCGGGTTGAGGTGTGGGTGTACTGAGAATGTAGGAGCGGGCTTGCTCGCGAACAGTCCGAGCACGGTCCTTCGCGAGCAAGCTCGCTCCTACAGGAAATCCTGCAAAGGTGGACCACCTACCGGGCCGCAAGCATGTAGGAGCGGGCGTGCCCGCGAACAACCCGAGCGCAGTCCTTCGCGAGCAAGCTCGCTCCTACAAGTCGCATCAGAAGTCGAAGCGGGTGGTCAGCATGAAGTTACGCGGATCGCCGTAGAAACCACCGTCGTAGAAGCCCAGGTTGCTGAAGTACTTCTTGTCGGTGAGGTTATTGCCGTTGAGGGTGACCGACAGCTGCTCGGTGACCTGGTACTTGGCCATGGCATCCAGCACCCAGTAGCTTTCCTGGGTGTATTCGTAGTCGCTGGCGTTGGTCGCCGGGTTCCAGATGTCCTTCCAGATCTTGCTCTGCCAGCTGGCCGAACCACCGATGGTCAGCTTGTTGAACTGGCCCGGCAGGCGGTAGCTGGTGGACAGGCGGAACATGTCTTCCGGCTCGGTGGTGGAGATCTTGTCGTCATCCCCATCGCGCGTGATGCGGTGGGTGTAGCCACCCTGCACATTCCAGTCCGGCAGCACCTCGCCGGCGACTTCGAGCTCGAAGCCCTTGGTCTTGGCGCCCTGCACCGCACGGTAGACGGACTTGTTGGTGACCGGATCGAAGCCGACTTCTTCAGCCAGGTTGTCCTGCTTGACTTCGAAAACCGCGGCGCTGGCATTCAGGCGGCCGTCGAAGAATTCCGCCTTCAGGCCCAGTTCGTAGGCATCGCCCTCTTCCGGTTCGATGGCCTTGCCGTTGGCATCCTGCTCGCTTTCGTGGGGCTTGAAGATGCTGGTGTAGCTGGCATAGACCGAGTAGGTGTCGTTGAGGTCGTAGACCACGCCGGCATAGGGCACCACCACGCCGGTTTCACGCAGGCTCTGCAGCTTGGCGCTCTGGCCCGACGTCAGGTCGGTGCCGGTGCTGTCCAGCTTCCAATTGGAAACACGGGAGCCGAGGATGATCGACAGGTCGTCGGTGGGCTTGAAGCGGCTGGTCAGGTAGGCCGCGGTCTCTTTCAGCTCGGTCTTGACCTTGGACTGCGGGCTGCCCCAGTCGGGCTCGGGGAAGTCGCCGTTCCAGTCGAAGATGCCCGGGGCGGGATCGAAGAAGAACGGCCAGTTGGTTTCGTCGGACTCGATGTCGCGATGCGACAGGCCGACCACCAGCTCATGCTCGCGACCCAGCAGCTGGAACGGGCCACTGGCGTACAGGTCGTAGGCGTTCTGGCTGGTCTCGTACTGGTACTTGCCGCGCCAGACGAACATGCCGGTGCCGTCCACCGGATTCGGGTTGCCGCTGGCGGCCGACCCCAGGGTGATGGGCGAGTCGGTCTCGGTGCGGCTGATCGAGGCCTTCACCATCCAGTCGTTGGCCAGGCGCTGCTCCAAGGTCACGAAGGCGTTGTCGGTGGTGTTGTCCCACTCACTCCACTTGGTACCCGGGTTGTGCGAACGGGACATGTTGAGCTCGTTGCCATTGCTGTCGAGCAGCGGCACCGAAGAGCCCCAGGAGGAACCGTCCGGGCGGTTGGTCTGGCGGCTGAGGCCCGCGCTCAGGAGGGTGTCTTCAGTGATGTCGGTTTCGAGGATGCCGTAGAACACCTGCTTCTTCTCGGACAGGTGATCCATGAAGGACTGGCCGTCCTCGTAGGCGGTGACGAAGCGGCCGCGCACGTTGCCTTGGGGGGTCAGCCAACCGCCGATGTCGAACTCGGTGCGGTAGGTGTCCCAGCTGCCGGCACCGGCGGAGATGTAGCCGGAGAGTTCCTTGGTCGGACGCTTGCGCACCAGGTTGACGGTGGCCGAGGGGCTGCCGAAGCCGCTGAGCAGGCCGGTGGAGCCCTTGAGGACTTCCACGCGGTCGTAGATCACCATGTCGGCCTGGTCGATACCGTTGCCGAAGCGGAAGGCGGCCGGAATGCCATCGATCTGGAAGTTGTCGATCTCGAATCCACGGGACTTGAAGCTGGCGCGGCTGCTGTCGAGCTTGTTGATGGTGATGCCGGGCGTCTTCGACAGCACATCGCCAATGCTGGTCAGGTTCTGGTCATCCATTTGCTGACGGGTGATGACGCTGACCGATTGCGGAGTCTCGCGAGGCGACAGTGACAGCTTGGTGGCGGTGCGTGTCGAGCCGGTGGTGTAGGAGCCGGTGCCCTCGGTGGTTTCCCCGAGACGGTTGTCGGTGATGGACGTAGCCACCAGTTCCAGCGATCCATTGCCTCCCTGCTCCTCGGCCAGCACCACGCCTGCCTGCAACGCCAGGGTCACGCCCAGGATCGCCACGGACAACGGATGACGCTTGAGCCGCGCGACACCGGCATCCCCAGCCGATTCCGTCGCATTGAACGCATTTTGCTGTTGCACTCTCAAACCCCTTGGATGGTCTGTCTTGTTGGCTGGCTAACCAACGGTCTTCTTCTTTTTCGTTTTCGCGCGGCGCGCGTCATTGGCACCCGCAACTCGACCATGCAGGCGCGATCGCATCTGACGGCGGATGCAGAAATTACCATTTAATGAGAATTATTTACAAACGTAAATTACGTAGATTCGAAAGCGTTTTAGGAACTTTCTTACAAGAGGCAAAGAATTGTTACAGCGGCTCCGTTCCTCCCATACCCGGCCACCGGTAGGCTTTTCCATGTGACGCCGGGCCCCTCTGACGGCTTGCCAGCCGCCATGTCGGAGTCACGTTTTATCAACGACATAAGGAGGGGCTCATGGCAGCTCTGCACGCGTTTCTTACCGCCGACTTCCTCGGCACCGCCACTTGGCTGTGGCTCGTCTTCCTCGGAATAGTCCTCGCCCTGCTGGTCTTCGACCTCGGGGTGCTGCACCGTGACCAGCACGAAATCGAGGTGCGCGAAAGCCTGCTGCTCTACGGCGGCTATTTCGGCGTGGGTGTGCTGTTCGGCATCTGGGTGTGGTTCGAACTGGGCGCGCAAAGCGCTATCGAGTTCTACACCGGTTTCCTGGTCGAGCAGTCGTTGTCCATGGACAACGTCTTCGTCATGGCGATGATCTTCGGCTTCTTCGCCATCCCCCGCCGTTATCAGCACCGCGTGCTGTTCTGGGGCATCCTCGGCGTGGTGGTGCTGCGCGCCATCATGATCGGCCTGGGTAGCGCCCTGGTGAAGGAATTCGACTGGATCCTCTACGTGTTCGGCGCCTTCCTGCTGTTCACCGGCGTGAAGATGCTCTTCTCCCGGGAAGAGGCTCATCCTGACCTCGCCAACAACCCGGTGTTGAAGTTCGTCCGCCGCCACATCCGCGTGACCGACGACCTGCATGGCTCGCACTTCTTCGTACGCCTGAAGCAGGCTGGCGACAGCAAGGCCCTGCTCTACGCCACGCCGCTGTTCCTGGCCCTGGTGCTGATCGAGCTGGCTGACCTCGTGTTCGCGGTGGACAGTGTCCCGGCGATCTTCGCCATCACCCAGGACCCGTTCATCGTCTACACCTCGAACATCTTCGCCATCCTCGGCCTACGTGCCCTGTACTTCGCCCTGGCGGCCCTGATGCACCGCTTCGTGTACCTGAAGTACGCCCTGGCCCTGGTCCTGATCATCATCGGCGGCAAGATTTTCCTGCACGGCTTCATCGGCAAGATTCCCCCGCTGCTGTCCCTTGGCGTAACCTTCGGGCTACTTGCCGGCGGCGTGCTCCTGTCCCTGTTGAAGACTCGCGATCGCCCGGCCCAGAACTCGGGAGACCTGGGGAAAGATGGATGAAGTGCGGATTGAGCCCTTCGAAAAAAGCGGTCGTATTTACTGGCGCGTACGCCTCGGGCATCGCAGCCTGACGTTCCAGGAGGAAATCGCCGCTCGTGCCTTCGCCGCGCAACTGCACCTGCGGATGGGCTGGTTGAAGGCCAGGAACCCGGCGCCGGAAAAGGACTAGGCGGCCATCGCGCTGGTGGGAGCGAATTCATTCGCGATTGAAATCGCTCCCAAAGCAAAACGCCGAACTCCGCAAAAACGAAAAAGGCCCGCAGAATGCGGGCCTTTTTTTGTCGGATCAGCAGTCTTGTGCCGCTAACACTTGAGCGAATTCCCCGACTCGCGCCGTCTGGACAGTTGCGATAGATACTGCGGCGTGACTCCCAGATAAGACGCGATGCACTTTTGCGTCACCCTGTTTTCCAGGCCCGGATACTCTTCCCGGAATGCCGCCAGTCGTTCACGCGCGGATACGGACCCCACCACGTAGGTACGCCTGGCCTGTTTCTTGAGGTTGTATTCGAGGAAACGCGCCGACACCTCGAACGACAACCGTCCCTCCGCCATCAGGCGGCCCAGCTCAGGACAATTGAACTCGTAGGCTTCGACGGGCTGTTCGGCAACGACGAAGGATCTTGCCGGCAATCCGACCTTTGCGGCGAGTACATCTTCATGAGCGCCGGCCATCTCGCCTTCCGCGGCAAATCTCAGGGTGACCTCCGCGCCGCCTTCGGTGATGAAAGCCGTCCTCGCCACACCGCTCATGATCCAGTAGCACGACTGTGCGGGCACACCCTGATGCTGGAGAAGCTCGCCCCTGCGGAAAGTGACCGGCCGCGCCAACGCCGACAGGATGTCGAGCATGTGGTTGTAGATCGCTTCGCTGAACAGGTAGCGCGTCATCATCGCGTCGCGAAAACGCCCTACGTCACCCAGGAATGCTTCGTTCTTGTTCTTCATCTAGTTGAATGCCCGGTCCGTTTGGCTCGCGGTAGCTTGCCTCCGTCCTGAGCGTCAGGACAACAGGCAATGCATCTGCGAAAGCCCCATGGAGACAAGATTATGCCAACAGCTTCCCGTCACACCGCAATCAGGCTAGGCCTGCTCGCTGCGGTGCTGGCCAATGCAGGCTCGAGCTTCGCCGAGCAAACAGTGAGCCCGATCACCGCGCAACAGCTGGATCAGGGAATCGCCCGAGTGGAATCCAAGGTCGTGGCGTGGCGACGTGACATACACCAGAACCCGGAGCTCTCCGGCCAGGAAGTTCGCACCTCCAGGCTGGTGGCGGATCATCTGCGCAAGTTGGGCATGAACGTCACCACGGGTGTCGGTGGCCATGGCGTGGTGGGGCTTCTCGAGGGTGGTTTGCCCGGCAAGGTCGTCGCGCTGCGCGCCGACATGGACGCGCTTCCGGTGCAGGAAGCGACCGGCCTGCCCTTCGCGTCCAAGGTGGTCGCCAAACACATGGGCAAGGACAGTCCGGTGATGCATGCCTGCGGTCACGATGCCCATACCGCGATCCTGATGGGTGTAGCCGAAGTGCTGGCAGGCATGAAGGCGCAGATTCCGGGGACCATCAAGTTCATCTTCCAGCCCGCCGAGGAAGGTTTTTCCGAGATGCCCTCCAGCGCCGATGCCCAGCGTGGGGCCCAGGCGATGGTCACTGACGGCGTCATGGAGAATCCAAAGGTGGATGCCGTTTTCGGCCTGCACGTTGCCCCGGTCATTCCCAGTGGTGTGATCGGCTGGCGCAGCGGGCCGATCCTGGCCAGCGCCGATACCGTGCGCATTACCGTCGAAGGCAAGCAGACCCATGGCGCCGCGCCTTGGCTCGGCGTCGACCCCATCGTGACCTCGGCACAGATCGTCAGTGCGCTCCAGACTGTCGTCAGTCGTTCGCTCGACATCACCAAGGAGCCTGCCGTTTTCAGCATCGGGTCGATCAACGGCGGCAGCCGCGAAAACATCGTGCCGGACTCCGTCGAAATGCTGGGTACGCTGCGCACCTTCAATGAAGAAATGCGCACCGGCGCCAAGGAACGCATCACCCGTATTGCACAATCGACAGCCACCGCCAATGGCGCCAAGGCGGAGGTCAGTTTCGGCCCCTCCTCCTATGGCGTGACGAGCAATGACGAGACACTGACCGAAGCCATGCTTCCCGCACTCAAGGAGGCGGCGAACGGGAAGATCATGCAGGTGCCCAAGGCAGCGGGCGCGGAGGACTTCTCGGAATACCAGCAGGTAGCGCCAGGGGTATTTTTCATTCTTGGGGTAAAACCCGAGGACAGGCCAGTGGGACCGCCCCACTCACCTACCTTCGACCTCGACGAGTCGAGCTTCCCGGTGGGAATGAGAAGCCTGGCGATGGTGGCGCTGGCTTATCTCGAGAAAAACTAGGCACCGGGTTCGCGCCTTTCACGGCGACGTCACCAGCGATAGACGAATGCTCGGGGGTTGGCGCAAGCCAACCCCTTTTGCGTTTGCGGGGGCGATCACTGACCGCTGCGCAGCATTTCCTTCGGTACGTACTTGCCGATCTCGAACTTGCCGATGGCGGCACGGTGCACTTCGTCCGGACCATCGGCCAGGCGCAGGGTGCGCTGCATGGCATACATGTAGGCCAACGGGAAGTCGTTGGATACGCCGGCGCCGCCGTGGATCTGGATGGCGCGGTCGATCACTCGCAGGGCAACGTTGGGCGCGACGACCTTGATCTGGGCGATCTCGCTCTTGGCGACCTTGTTGCCGACGGTGTCCATCATGTACGCCGCCTTCAGGGTCAGCAGGCGGGCCATGTCGATTTCCATCCGCGAGTCGGCGATCTTGTCGACGTTGCCACCCAGGCGAGCCAGCGGACGACCAAAGGCGGTACGGCTGACGGCGCGCTTGCACATCAGTTCCAGGGCGCGTTCGGCCATGCCGATGGAGCGCATGCAGTGGTGGATACGACCCGGGCCGAGGCGACCCTGGGCGATCTCGAAGCCACGGCCCTCACCCAGCAGCACGTTCTCGTACGGCACGCGCACGTTTTCGAAGACCACTTCGGCGTGCCCGTGGGGCGCGTCGTCGTAGCCGAACACCGGCAACGGGCGCACGATCTTCACCCCGGGGGTGTCGGTGGGAACCAGGATCATCGAGTGCTGCTGGTGACGCGGCGCGTCCGGGTTGGACAGGCCCATGAAGATGAGGATCTTGCAGCGCGGGTCGCAAGCGCCCGAGGTCCACCACTTGCTGCCGTTGATCACCCATTCGTCACCCTGGCGCACGGCGCGGGCTTCCATGTTGGTGGCGTCGGACGAGGCCACGCCCGGCTCGGTCATGGCGAAGGCGGAGCGGATCTCGCCGCGCAGCAGCGGCTCCAGCCAGCGGCGCTTCTGCTCTTCGTTGCCGTAGCGCACCAGCACTTCCATGTTGCCGGTGTCCGGCGCGGAGCAGTTGAAGGGCTCCGGGCCCAGCAGCGAGCGGCCCATGATCTCGGCCAGCGGCGCGTATTCCATGTTGGTCAGGCCCGCGCCGAGTTCGGACTCCGGCAGGAACAGGTTCCACAGCCCTTCCGCCTTCGCCTTGGCTTTCAGCTCTTCCATGATCGCGGTGGGCTGCCAGCGGTCGCCTTCGGCAACCTGTTGCTCGAATACCGGCTCGGCCGGATAGACGTAGGTGTCCATGAATGCGGTGACGCGTTCACGCAGTTCCTGGACCTTCGGGGAATAGGCGAAATCCATGCGGGGCTACCTTTTTGCGGGGCTGTTAGTGAGGTCTGGTAAGGATGCTAGAACAGGGCGTAAGATTTCCCTAGTCTATTTTCGGCATCTATGAACATTCATCACCGATATATGATCCGCTGATAAAAACAACTTTCAGGAGCACGTCCGGCATGAATTTAAACAAGGTAGACCTCAACCTCTTCATCGTCTTCGACGCCATCTATACCGAGGCCAACCTGACCCGCGCCGGCCAGATCGTCGGCATTACCCAGCCCGCCGTCTCCAACGCCCTCGCCCGCCTGCGCGAGACCTTCAACGACCCGCTGTTCGTGCGTACCGCCCAGGGCATGGTGCCCACGCCCATGGCGCAGAACATCATCGGTCCGGTGCGCAACGCCCTGCAGTTGTTGCGCGTTTCGGTGCAGGAAAGCCGCACCTTCAACCCGGCGCAGGCGAACAAGACCTACCGCATCAGCATGACCGACCTCACTGAAACGGTGATCCTGCCGCCGCTGTTCCAGCGCCTGCGCCGCCTGGCGCCGACTGTGCAGATCGAAAGCTTCCTGGCCAAGCGTCGCGAAACCACCAAGGAACTGGCCGCCGGCCGCCTGGACTTCGCCGTGGACGCACCGCTTAACACCGACCCGCAGGTGCGCCACGTCAAACTGATGGAAGACCGCTACGTCTGCGCCATGCGTCGCGGCCACCCGCTGGCCAAGGAAAAGATCACGCTGGACGAGTACCTTTCGCTCTCGCACATCCACATTTCCAGCCGTCGCAGCGGCCTGGGCTACGTGGACCTGTCATTGGGCAAGATGGGCATCCAGCGCAAGGTGACCCTGCGCTCGCAGCACTACCTGATGGCCTCCACCGTATTGCACGGCACTGACCTCGCCATCACTGTCCCGGAACGCTTCGCCCGCCGTCAGGATCTGCACTACGTGGACCTGCCGGTGCACGACGTGCCCTCCCTGGAAACCCACCTCTACTGGCACGAAAGCACCGACCAGGACCCGGCCAACCGCTGGATGCGCGAGCAGATCATCGAAATCTGCCAGCAGGTGACGGCGCAGGAGCAGAAGGAACGGGCGTGATAGCTGCCACCGAGGCATATGGAAACCTGTGGGGGCGAATTCATTCGCTATGGGCAGCGCAGCTGCCCCTTCTCAGGGCAGGACTGCGTCCTGCCTAGCGATTGAAATCGCGCCCCCAAGAAAAAAAGGCCGCCAACCGTTCAGCCCTTGCCGAACTCCGGCTTCCGCTTCTCGATGAACGCCCCCATACCCTCCTTCTGATCCGGCGTGGCGAAGACCGCCTGGAACATCCGCCGCTCGAAGCGCAGGCCTTCCCCCAGCGAGCCTTCGTCCACCCGGTTCACGCACTCCTTGAGCATCATTACCGCCGTGCGCGACTGCGCGGCGATGCGGCTGGCGCTGTCCAGGGCTTCCTCCAGCAGCTCGGCGGCGGGCACCACCCGCGCCACCACGCCGCAGCGCTCGGCTTCGATGGCATCCATGCTGCGTCCGCTCAGCAACATCTCCATGGCCTTGGCGCGGCCAACGAGACGGGTCAGGCGCTGGACACCGCCGGCCCCGGGAATCACCCCGAGCTTCACCTCAGGCAGGCCGAAACGCGCCGTGTCGGCGGCGATGATGAAGTCGCACATCAATGCCAGCTCGAAACCGCCGCCCAGGGCGTGGCCGGCCACGGCGGCGATGATCGGCTTGCGCCGCTGTGCCACGCGGTCCCAGCGACCGAGGAAGTCGTCGAGATAAGTGCCCGGGAAGCACAGGCTGGCCATTTCCTTCACATCGGCACCGGCCGCGAAGGCCTTGGCGGAACCGGTGATCAGCACGCAGCCGATAGCAGTGTCCCGCTCGAAGCCGTCGAGCACCTGGTTAAGCTCGTCGATGAGCTGGGTGTTGATGGCGTTCAGCGCCTCGGGGCGATTGAGGGTGACCAGGCCGACAGCGCCGGCCTGCTCCACCAGCAGGGTCTGGTAGGTCATATCGAATTCCTTTAAATGGGATGGGCAGGTCTGCGACCTGCATAGCGATTGAAATCGCCCCCACAGCAGGTCGGTGCGGACCGTTGTAGGGGCGAATTCATTCGCCAAGGGCAGCGCAGCTGCCCCAGAGGGTCAGAGGCTGCGCGCAATCACCATGCGCTGCACATCCGAGGTGCCTTCATATATCTGGCACACCCGCACGTCACGGTAGATGCGCTCCACCGGGAAGTCCTTCAGGTAGCCGTAACCGCCCAGCGTCTGGATAGCCGCCGAGCAGACCTTCTCGGCCATCTCCGAGGCGAACAGCTTGGCCATGGACGCTTCGGTCAGGCAGGGCATGCCGGCTTCCCGCAGGCTCGCGGCGTGATGAACCATCTGCCGCGCCACAGCGATCTGCGTCGCCATGTCGGCCAGCCGGAAGGCCACGGCCTGGTGCTCGATGATCGCCTTGCCGAAGGTCTTGCGCTCGTGGGCATAGTCGCGCGCCGCCTCGAAGGCCGCGCGCGCCATGCCGACGGATTGCGCGGCGATGCCAATGCGTCCGCCTTCCAGGTTGGACAGGGCAATGCGATAGCCATCGCCCTCCTCGCCCAGGCGCAGGGACGCCGGGATGCGCACCTCGTCCAGCTGGATCTGGCAGGTGTCGGAGGCGTGCTGGCCGAGCTTCTCCTCCACCCGCACCACCTGGTAGCCGGGGGTATCGGTGGGGACGATGAAGGCGCTGATGCCCTTCTTGCCGGCCTGCGGGTCGGTGACTGCGAAGACGATCACCATCCCCGCATGACTGCCAGAGGTGATGAACTGCTTGGCGCCGTTCAACACGTAATGATCGCCGTCGCGGCGGGCGCGGGTGCGCAGGTCGCTGGCATCCGATCCGGCCTGGGGCTCGGTGAGCGCGAAGGCGCCGATCATCTCGCCAGTGGCCAACGGACGCAGGAAGCGCTCCTTCTGCTCCTGGCTGCCGTACTTGAGGATGGGCATGCAGCCCACCGAGTTGTGCACGCTCATAATGGTGGAGCAGGCGCCGTCGCCAGCGGCGATTTCCTCCAGCGCCATGGCATAGGCCAGGTGGCCGGTGGCGGCACCACCCCACTCTTCCGGCACCAGCATGCCGAGGAAGCCCAGCTGGGCCATTTCGCGAATCGCCTCGGCGGGGAAACGGTGTTCGCGGTCCCAGGACTCGGCAAAGGGTTTCAGCCGCTCCTGGGCGAATTGCCGGGCCATATCGCGAATCTGGATTTCGTCTTCGTTCGGGATCATCGCCCTGCCCTCACTTGATGAGTTCGATTGCGACAGCAGTGGCCTCGCCGCCACCGATGCACACCGACGCCACGCCACGCTTGAGGTCGTACTGGGTCAACGCATTGAGCAGGGTCACCAGCACCCGCGCGCCGGAGGCGCCGATAGGGTGGCCCAGGGCGCAAGCGCCGCCATGGACGTTGATCTTGTCGTGGGAGATGTCCAGGTCACGCATGGCGACCATCGGCACCACGGCGAAGGCTTCGTTGACTTCGAACAGATCAACCTCGCCCAGGCTCCAGCCGGTACGGGTCAGCAGGCGCTGGATGGAACCCACCGGTGCAGTGGTGAAGAGGTTCGGCGCCTGGGCGAAGGACGCATGGCCGGCAACATGGGCCAGCGGCTTCAGGCCGCGCTTTTCCGCTTCCTCCAGACGCATCAGCAGCAACGATGCCGCGCCGTCGGAAATGGAGCTGGAGTTGGCCGCAGTGACGGTGCCGCCCTCGCGGAACGCCGGTTTGAGGGTTGGAATCTTGTCCAGGCGCGCTTTCGGCGGTTGCTCGTCCTGGCTGATGGTCACCAGGTCGCGGCCGGATTTCGCTTCCACCGGGACGATCTCGGCGGCGAAGCGGCCGTCAGCCATGGCCTTCTGGGCGCGGGTCAGGGAGGCGATGGCGAAGGCGTCCTGCTGCTCGCGGGTGAAGCCGTACGCCTGGGCGCAGTCCTCGGCGAAGGTCCCCATCAGACGGCCCTTGTCGTAGGCGTCTTCCAGGCCGTCGAGGAACATGTGGTCGAGCACCTTGCCGTGGCCCATGCGGTAGCCGGAGCGGGCGCGCTCCAGCAGGTAGGGTGCGTTGGACATGCTCTCCATGCCCCCGGCCAGCACCACGTCGGCACTGCCGGCACGCAACAAGTCGTGGGCGAGCATCACGGTCTTCATGCCCGAACCGCACATCTTGTTCACCGTGGAGCAGACCACGCCCTGGGGCAGGCCCGCGCCGAGTGCGGACTGACGCGCCGGCGCCTGGCCCTGGCCGGCCTGCAGCACGCAGCCCATGATGACCTCGTCCACGGCGTCGCCCTGCAGGCCGGCGCGTTCCAGCACGGCGCGGTTGGCGGCGGCGCCCAGTTGCGCGGCGGTCATGTCCTTGAAGTCACCGAGGAAGCCGCCCATGGCGGTACGGGCAGCACTGACGATAACGATGGAATCCTTGTTCATGGCGTCCTCCTTATTTCGCGGCCATACGGATAGCGCCATCGAGGCGAATCACTTCGCCATTGAGCATGGCGTTCTCGACGATGTGGCGGACCAGAGCGGCGTACTCGGCCGGACGGCCAAGACGCGGCGGGAATGGCACAGCGGCGCCGAGAGAGTCACGGACCTCCTGCGGCATGCCGGCCATCATTGGGGTTTCGAAGATACCGGGAGCGATGCACATCACGCGGATACCGTGGCGGGCAAGCTCGCGGGCGACCGGCAGGGTCATACCGACCACGCCGCTCTTGGAAGCGGAATAAGCAGCCTGGCCAATCTGGCCGTCGAAGGCTGCAACCGAGGCGGTATTGATGATCACGCCGCGCTCGCCCTCTTCATTGGGCTGCCCCTGGGACATGGCCTCGGCGGCCAGGCGCAGCATGTTGAAGCTACCCACCAGGTTGATGCTGATGGTCCGCGCGAAGCTGTCCAGACCGTGGGCGCCGTTGCGACCGATGACCTTCTCGGCAGGAGCAACACCCGCACAGTTGACCAGCCCGTGCAGGCCACCAAAGGCCTCCACTGCGGCTGCCACGGCGGCGCGGGCGTCCTCTTCACGGGTGATGTCGGCTTTCACGAAGCGGGCATTGGCGCCCAGTTCTTCGGCACGGGCATTGCCGGCGTCGGCATTGATGTCCACCAGCACCACCTTGCCGCCCTGCCCCACCAGTTCACGGGCGGTGGCCAGGCCGAGGCCGGAACTGCCTCCGGTGATCAGGAAAACGGAATTCTCGATACGCACGATTGCTACTCCTCGGGGTTCAGTTGGCGGCGGCCGCCTGGGCCTTGGCGATTTCCTGGTTACGCAGGAGGAAACGCTGGATCTTGCCGCTCGGGGTCTTGGGCAATTCCGCGACGAACTCGATCTCGCGCGGATAGGAATGGGCGGACAGGCGCTTGCGCACGTATTGCTGCAGTGCTTCGGCCAGTTCGGGGTCGGCGCTGTGGCCGGCGTGCAGCACGACGAAGGCCTTGACCAGTTCGGTGCGCTCCGGGTCGGGCTTGCCGATCACCGCGGCCTCGATCACCGCCGGGTGCTCGATCAGCGCGCTCTCCACATCGAAGGGGCCGACGCGGTAGCCGGAGGTGGTGATCACGTCATCAGCGCGGCCGACGAAACTGATGCTGCCATCGTCGTTCAGCTCCACGGTGTCACCACTCAGATAGTAGTCACCGACGAAGGCCTTGGTGGGCATCCCCTGATAGCCGGGGAACCAGAACAGCGGCGAGCGCGGCATGTCCAGGGCGAGGATGCCGGGCTGGCCGACGGGCAGCTCGCGGTGCTGTTCGTCCAGCACCACCACGCGGTGGCCGGGCATGGCGAAGCCGGCGGCGCCCAGGCGCACCGGGTGCTCCAGGGCGTGATGGTTGCACAGCACCATGCCCAGCTCGGTCTGGCCGTAGTGGTCGTGAATGGTGCAGCCGAGGCCCTCGCCGAACCAGCGGATGACCTCCGGGGTCAGCGGCTCGCCGGCACTGCTGACGGCACGCAGATTGCCCTTGATCGCAGCCTCGACCTCGTCACGGGCAGCCAGCAGCAAGCGGTATGCCGTGGGCGAGCCGGCCAGGTTGGTGATGCCATGCTCGCGGATGATTCGGCAGGTACTTTCGACGGTGAAACCGCCCTCGTAGAAGGTCGTGGCGTGGCCCATGGCGAGCGGACCGGTCACGGCGTAGTACAGCCCGTAGGCCCAGCCCGGATCGGCCAGGTTCCAGAACTTGTCGTCCGGGCGCAGATCGACCGCGTCACGCATGTAGCTGACGAAGGCGACGATGGCCTTCAGCGGTACGGCCAGCGGTTTCGCCAGGCCGGTGGTGCCGGAGGTGAACATCAGCAGGAAGGGATCGGAGGCCTTGCGCAGCACCGGCTCGAAGCTGTCCGGCTGGCGCTCCAGTTCAGCCCAGAAGTCATCGCCCACCGTCAGCACTGGCGGCACGCCTTCCACTTCGTCCAGCTTGGGGCGGTTGGTGAGGTCGGTGACCACCAGCTTCGAACCCGCGCCCTGCACCCGGTGCTCGATGGCCTTGGGCCCGAACGCGGTGAACAGCGGCTGGTAGACGGCACCGGCACGCCAGGTGCCGAGGATGGTGATCAGCAGTTCCGGGGTACGCGGCAGCATGCCGGAAACGCAGTCGCCCGGGCGCACGCCACGGGCTTGCAGCAGGTTGGCGAAACGCGCCGAGGCTTCCTTGAGCTGGGCGAAGGTCCAGGTGGCCTGCTCACCGTTGCGCCCCTCCCAAACCAGCGCGACGCGGCCCGACTCGGCGTGGCGGTCGCAGCATTCGACACAGGCATTGAGGGCATCGAGATCGCCCGCCAGGGTGGTGGACGCGGCGCTGGCGTAGTCGAACTCGTGGGCAGCGGTGAAGTAATCGCGCATCGGATGGACTCCCAGGTTGTTTTTGTTGGAGTACCGGGATGGTCGCGCCGGGGGCCGATTGCGGCAATGTCGAAAGGCATCAACCTGGGTGAGCGGAATTGACAGGGGGATTGGGAGGGCAGAACTGCGTCCTGCTCAGCGATTGAAATCGCCCCCACATGGGACTGAGACCGCCGGCTGACTCGGAGCTGCCGGCACGCGTCACCCCTCTACCTCTGGGAGAGGGGCTGGGGGTGAGGGTTGGTGAGGTTGGCAGGGACTCCCGAGGGCAGACCTACAGTCTGCTTGGCGAATGAATTCGCCCCTACAAGAGCTGCGCCCACCGGCTGACTCGGAGCTGCCGGCGCGGGTCACCCCTCTCCACTTCAGGGAGAGGGGCCGGGGGTGAGGGTGGTTCGGCCGGGTGCGGATTTCCCAGGGCAGACCTACTGCCTGCTTAGCGAATGAATTCGCCCCCACAAAAAAGCAGCCCCTCGCCCGTTTGCGGGAGAGGGGCCGGGGGAGAGGGTTATCAGGCGCGGAACTGCGCCATCAGCCCCTGCTGGTGGTTGGCCAGGCGGTTCAGCGCCTGGCTGACCTGGGCGGATTCCTCGGCCTGGCCGGAGAGCGATTCGGTGACGTCGCGGATCGCCGCCACGTTGCGGTTGATCTCCTCGGCCACCGCGCTTTGCTCTTCGGCGGCGCTGGCAATCTGCAGGTTCATGTCGGTGATCACCGTTACCGCTTCGCCGATGCGTTGCAGCGCGGTCACCGCCTGTTCCACCTGCTCGACGCTGCCCTGCGCCTGGCGGTGGCTGCTGTGCATCGAGCCGACCACTTCGCGGGTGCCGTGCTGCAGGCCTTCGATCACCTGGCGGATTTCCTCCACCGAATCCTGGGTGCGCCTGGCCAGGTTGCGCACTTCATCGGCCACCACCGCGAAACCACGTCCGGCCTCGCCGGCCCGCGCCGCCTCGATGGCGGCGTTGAGGGCCAGCAGGTTGGTCTGCTCGGCGATCGCGCGGATCACTTCCAGCACCGAGCCGATCTGCTCGCTGCTGTTGGCCAGTGCCTGCACCTCTTCCATCGCCGCACTCATCTCGCTGGCCAGTTGCTCGATGGCACTGGTGGTCTTGCCGATCACGCCGAGGCCTTCCTGGGTGGCATGGTCGGCGCCGCGGGCGGCTTCGGCGGCCTGGGCGGCGCTGCGGGCGACGTCCTGGGCGGTGGCACTCATCTCGTTGGAGGCGGTGGCCACCTGGTCCACTTCGCGGTACTGCTGCTGCATGCCGGCGCTGGTCTGGCTGGCGATGGC
>NZ_SSOL01000061.1:0-11718 GCF_029871275.1 Pseudomonas sp. BN414 | reverse complement strand
CGTAGGATGGGTAGAGGTACGAAACCCATCAGAGCGAAGGCCGTCCGGGCACTCAGAGCTTGATCAGCACCGACTTCAGCTCGGTGTAGTGCTCGATGGCCGCCGCGCCCATTTCGCGGCCGACGCCGGAGAGCTTGTAGCCGCCGAAGGGCAGGGCCGGGTCGAGGGCGCTGTGGCAGTTGACCCAGACCGAGCCGGACTTGATGCGCGGGATCATCCGGTGCACCGCCGCGAGGTCGTTGGACCAGACGCTGGCGCCGAGTCCGTAGGGGTTGTCGTTGGCCATGCGGATGACTTCATCGACGTCGTCGAAGGGCATCGCCACCAGCACCGGGCCGAAGATTTCTTCCTGCACCAGGCGGTGCTGCTGGTCGACGTCGACGATCACCGTCGGTTTGACGAAGTAGCCGGGGCCGAAGCCTTCGCCGCCGCAGGCGATGGTGGCGCCCAGCTCGCGGCCGAGCTGGATGTAGCCGGTGACGCGGTCCTGCTGCTTGGCGGAGATCAGCGGGCCCATCTGCACGCTCGGGTCGAGGCCGTTGCCGAGCTTCATGCCGTTGGCGATGCCGGCGATGTCGGCGATCACGTTGTCGAAATGCTTGCGGTGTACGTACAGGCGCGAGCCGGCGCAGCAGACCTGGCCCTGGTTGAAGAAGATCGCGCTGGCGGCGCCGGCAGCGGCTTCCTGCAGGTTGGCGTCGGGCATGACGATGGTCGGCGACTTGCCGCCGAGTTCCAGGGTCACGCGGGTCATGTTGTCCATGGCCGCCTTGCCGATCTGCTTGCCGACTTCGGTGGAGCCGGTGAAGGTCAGCTTGTCGACGCCCGGATGGCGGGTGAGGGCGACGCCGGCATTCAGGCCGGTACCGGTGATGACGTTGAACACCCCGGCCGGGTAGCCGGCTTCCAGCACCAGCTCGGCCAGCTTGAGGGCGGTCAGCGGGGTTTCGTCGGCGGGTTTGAGGATCACGGTGCAGCCGGTGGCGAGCGCCGGGCCGAGCTTCCAGCAGGCCAGCAGCAGCGGAAAGTTCCAGGCGACGATGGCGCCGACCACGCCCACCGCTTCGCGGCGGATGAAGCCGTGGAACTGATCATTGGGCATCAGCGGCAGGGAAGCGTCGACCGTGCTGCCTTCGATCTTGGTGGCCCAGCCGGCCATGTAGCGGAGGAAGTCGATGGCCAGCTGCACGTCCATGACGTGGGCCACGGCGGCGCTCTTGCCGTTGTTCAGGCATTCCAGTTCGGCCAGCTCCTGGGCGTCGCGCTCCATCAGGTCGGCGAGGCGCCACAGCAGGTTCTGCCGTTCGCGCGGACGCATGCGGCTCCAGGCGGAGTCATCGAAGGCCTGGCGCGCGGCCTGCACGGCGCGGTCGACATCCTCGGCGGTGGCGGAGGGCACGTTGCCGAGGACTTCGCCGCTGGCGGGGTTGCGGAAAGTCATGGTGCTGCCGCTGGCGGCGTCCTGCCATTCGGCGCCGATCAGCATCTTCAGCTTGCGATTGAGGAAGGCGGTGGTCTGGGGAAGGACGGGCAGGTCAGCGAGCATGGGGGAAGCCTCTATTCATTGAAGTTGTACCTGGCTTTCGCAACCCCCATGCCAAGCCCGTGAATTCCGCATAAGACAATGATTTAAAAGGAATTTTATGGAGTTTTTCGGTCGTCGCCGAATCTCTCGCTGTTGCACTTTGAGACTCGCTGAGACGGGCCTGGAACAGTCGCACCGTCTACCTTTACTGGATGCTGGGTGGTGCAGTCTCAGCGTGGAACAGTCTGTCGCGAAATTAGACGCCGGGCTCCACTGCCAGCATCCCTGCCAAGCCTGCGTTTTACGGCTAAAGCGTTGTTATAAAAGGACTTTCACCGGCATGGCACACATTATGTATTTGCCGTGACAACTGCACCCGCTCCGCCGTGGGGTGCAAATCATAAGAACAACACCGTGGAGGTCTGACCTTGAAGACGACTCGACTCCGGCAGCACGCGGGCACCCTGGCACTGGCCATGGCGTCCCTCATGTTCGCCCAGGCCCATGCAGCCGAGGAGGGTCCAGCCCTCCTCAAGTCCAAGTGCATGGGTTGCCACATCCCCGAGGGCAACGATACCTACAGCCGCATCAGCCACCAGCGCAAGACCCCTGAGGGCTGGCTGATGAGCATCGCCCGCATGCAGGTGATGCATGGGTTGCAGATCAGCGACGACGACCGTCGCACGCTGGTCAAGTACCTGGCCGACAAGCAGGGCCTGGCACCCAGCGAGACCGAGGGTGTGCGTTACGCCATGGAGCGTCGCCTGAACACGGTGGAGAAATTCGACGATCAACTGAGTCAGACCTGTGGCCGCTGCCACTCCGGTGCTCGCGTCGCTCTGCAGCGTCGCCCAGCCAAGGAGTGGGAACACCTGGTCAACTTCCACCTCGGCCAGTGGCCGTCCCTCGAATACCAGGCCCAGGCCCGCGACCGCGACTGGCTGGACCTCGCCCTCAAGGAAATGGTGCCGGAACTGGCCAAGCGCTTCCCGCTGGAAGACCAGGCCTGGGCCGACTGGCAGAAGGCCAAGCCCAAGGCTGATGCCCTGCCGGGACAGTGGAGCTTCAGCGGCCACATGCTCACCAAGGGTGACGTGCGGGGCGTGATGACGGTGACCTTGGAGGCCGGCGACACCTTCAAGGTTGACGTGAAAGGCCAGTATGCCGACGGCACGCCGTTCAACGGCAGCGGCTCGGCCATCCTCTACAACGGCTACGAGTGGCGCGGCAATGTGAAGGTCGGCGAGACCAACCTGCGCCAGGTATTCGCCGCCATCAACGGCGAAATGAAAGGCCGCATGTTCGAGGCCGAGCATGACGAGCGCGGCCTGGACTTCAGCGCCGCGAAGGATGGCAATGCCAAGCTGCTGGCCGTGCAACCCGCCTTTATCAAGGCTGGTAGCGAAGCCGAGCTGACCCTGGTGGGCAGTGGCCTGAAGGGCACGCCTGACCTCGGCGCCGGCGTCGAAGTGGTGAAAGTGCTGGAAGTCACGCCGAAGCTGGTACGGGTCAAAGTCAAAGCCGCCGCCGATGCCGCGCCGGGCGTGCGCAGCGTGGCCCTCGGCGATCTCAAAGGCGTCGACCTCGCGGTCTACAAGGACATCGCGGAAGTGAAGGTGGTGCCCGAGTTCTCCATCGCCCGTGTTGGCGAGAACGGCGGCTCCACGCCCAAGGTGCAGGGCCGCTTCGAGGCCGAGGCCTGGGGCAAGGGTGCCGATGGCCAGCCGTACCGCATTGGCTACCTGCCGGCGAAATGGTCGGTCGAGCCCTTCGACGAGCGCGCCAAGGAAGACGAGGACGTGAAGTTCGCGGGTGTGATGCAGGCCGATGGCGTGTTCATCCCCGGCGGCGCCGGTCCGAACCCGGAGCGCAAGATGATGACCAACAACGCCGGCAACCTGAAGGTGATCGCCCAGCTGGAAGAGGGCGGCCAGAAGGGTGAAGGCCACCTGATCGTCACCGTGCAACGCTGGAACAACCCGCCGATCCCGTAAGCGGTATCGGCTCGGGCGGGGCAGCCCCCGCCCGGATTCGCAACGACGATTGGGAAGAATTCCGGGAGGTCGCCATGGGCGCAATCTTGAATCTGGTCGAACGCAACCTGCACGAAGTGCGGGTGGATGCCGACCGCATGCTGTTCCATATCCCGAGCAGTTCGCTGTTCGCTACCGATGAGGTTACCGGTGGCATCATCGACGCCCTGCGTCAGCAGAGCTGCTCGTCCGAAGACCTGGTGCAACGCCTGTCCGGGCGCTTCGCCGGCCAGGATATCGATGAAACCCTGCGCGAGCTGATCGCGCTGGAAGTGGTGAGCGATGGCTCGCCGCTGACGCCGGAGATCGGCATCAGCAAAGTGGAGCGCACGGCGCTCAACACCGTGGTGCTGAACGTCAACACCGGCTGCAACCTGAGCTGCACCTACTGCTACAAGGAAGACCTGGACAAGCCTTCCGCCGGCAAGAAGATGGGCGCGGAAACCGCCGAGGCCTCGGTGGAAATGCTGCTCCGCGAGTCACCCGACGAAGAGCGCTACAGCGTGGTCTTCTTCGGCGGCGAGCCGCTGTCCAACCGTCCTCTGATCGAGCACATGGTGGACTACTGCGAGCGTCGCTTCGCCGAGGCCGGCAAGCAGGTGGAGTTCATCATGACCACCAACGCCACGCTGCTCACCGAAGAGATCATCGACTACCTGAACAAGCATCGCTTCGGGTTATCGGTGAGCATCGACGGGCCGAAGACGGTGCACGACCGCAACCGCATCACTGTGGGCGGGCAGGGCACCTATGACGTGGTGCGGCGCAAGGTGGACCTGCTGCTGTCGCGCTATCGCAGCCGTCCGGTAGGCGCGCGGGTGACCCTGACCCGCGGCATCACCGACGTCGAGACCATCTGGAACCACCTGTTCAACGAGCTGGGTTTTGCCGAAGTCGGCTTCGCGCCGGTCACTTCGGGCGACATGGCGAACTACAACCTGACCAGCGAGGAGCTGGTGGAGGTCTTCGCCAACATGAAGGCTCTCGGCCGTCGCTACCTGGAAGCCGCGCTGGAGCACCGCAACATCGGCTTCTCCAACCTGCACCAGCTG
Organism: Pseudomonas sp. BN414; assembly: GCF_029871275.1. Classification (NCBI taxonomy): domain Bacteria; kingdom Pseudomonadati; phylum Pseudomonadota; class Gammaproteobacteria; order Pseudomonadales; family Pseudomonadaceae; genus Pseudomonas; species Pseudomonas sp. BN414. The sequence goes on along the minus strand of NZ_SSOL01000061.1, from coordinate 7,108 downwards.
ATCACGGACATTCATGAAGGCCACAAGAAGGCGCTGCCCTGCGGTGCCGGCCTGAAGATGCTGGCGGTGGACCACAAGGGCGAGCTGAACCTCTGCCACCGCTTCACGGGTTCCAGCATGCCGACCTTCGGCAACGTGCACAGCGGGGTGAAGCAGGTCGAACTGAACGACTTCCTCTCCCAGCGCCTGGACCGCAGCAACACCGGCTGCGACACCTGCCGCATCCGCAACCTGTGCTCCGGCGGCTGCTACCACGAGAGCTACGCCCGCTACGGCGATCCTACTCACCCGACCTATCACTACTGCGAGCTGATGCGCGACTGGGTGGACTTCGGCATCGAAGTCTACAGCCGCATCATGGCCGTCAATCCGGCCTTCATCAGCAGCTACATCTCTCCGCGGAAGGCGCACTGACATGAAACATCTGAAGCCGCTCAACAACAAAGCGCAAATGCTCGAAAAAGCCGCAGCCGAAGATCGCATCGAAGAAGTCGTGGCCATGAGTGCGGTGGCCGGTTGCACGGCCACCACCGATCCGGGCTGGGAAGTGGACGCCTTTGGCGGGGTGAGTTCCCTCTGCCAGCCGATGGAAGCCGACCTCTATGGCTGCTCCGACCCTTGCTGGTGGCCGGCACAGGTGCCCGACATGATGAGCACCTACCAGGACTGGAACGCCCAGGCGACCAACTCCATGGACGACTGGCGCAACCTCGGCACCGTATTCCCGAAAGACAAATGACCGGCGATAAGAACAAGAGGGAAACACTGATGAAACTCAAAGCCATCGCCAGCCTGGCGACCGCTGTTGCCGGCCTCGCACTGGGCATCAATGCCTGGGCTGCGGACGAATCCGGCCCTGCACTGAAGGCCGGTCATGAATACATGATCGCCACCAACTACCCGAACAACCTGCACGTGGTCGATCTGGCCACCGACAGCCTGTACAAGACCTGCCGCCTGCCGGACGCCTTCGGTCCCGGCACCGCCATGATGGCGCCGGATCGCAAGACCGCGTTCATACTCAACAACCACTTCGGCGATCTTTACGGCGTCGACCTGGACGACTGCAAGACGGTGTTCCACGCCAAGCTGTCGCAAAAGCCAGGGGAGAAGGTGCGCTCGATGTTCTCCTTCGCCCTCAGCCCGGATGGCAAGGAGCTCTACACCACCGTCAATCCGACCGAAATGCTCAATGACCATTACGTGGTCAAGCAGCCGCGACTGGAGGTCTATGACACCAGCGCCGGTCTGGACGCCAAGCCGGTGCGCAGCTTCCCGATGCCGCGCCAGATCTACCTCATGCGCGCGGGCGACGACGGGACCCTCTACGTCGCCGGGCCGGACATCTACAAGATGGATGTGAAGACCGGCAAGTACGAAGTCGCGGTGCCTGGCCGCAACTGGAAGCGCCCGCTGTACAGCCCGCCGGATGTCCTCTACTTCTGGCCGCACCAGACGCCGAACCACGAGTTCTCGATGCTCTACACCACGGCCAAGTTCAAGGACGAGAAGCAGGACCTGGCCACCGCCGACTTCATCTATGGCTTCGTAAGCATCGACCTGAAGACCGGTAAGTCCACCGTCCAGGACTTCGCGCCGCTGACCGAGCTGTACTTCACCGGCCTGCGTTCGCCGAAGGACCCGAACCAGATGTTCGGCGTGCTCAACCGCCTGGCCAAGTACGACATCAAGGAACAGAAGCTGATCAAGGCAGCCAACCTGGATCACTCCTACTACTGCGTCGCGTTCAATACCGAGGGCTCCAAGCTCTACCTGGCCGGCACCTTCAATGACATCGCGGTGTTCGATCCGGACAGCCTGGAGAAGATCAAGAACATCAAGCTGCCGGGTGGCGACATGGCGATCACCACGACGCAGGTGTTTGTGAGGTAAGGCGGGGTTTGATTGGATTCTTTGTGGGGGCGAATTCATTCGCTAAGCAGGACGCAGTCCTGCCATCAGAATCGATGGGGCAGCTGCGCTGCCCTTAGCGACTGAAGTCGCCCCCACAAGGAGGGTGAACCATTCGAGCACCCGACAACCGAACCCATATCCGACCGATGAGTCACTAGACAGGAAAACCGGCTTTATTTACCTTTACGTTTACGTAAAGGTAAATAAAGCCCAGTACGTACCAGGCCTCTCTGCCGTAGTTGGAGGCCCGTTGATCAGCGTCGATCCCAGCACAAAGACAAGAAGGGAAAGCCATGAATCACCAGAGCTACACCCGGGGGCGGCAGGACAAGGACCTGCTCGCCATGACCATAGGCGCGGCATTCGATGCCACCGTTGCCAAGTTCCCCGAGCGCGAGGCGCTGGTAGTCAGGCATCAGGGCCTGCGCTACAGCTGGAAGGAACTGGCAGAGGCCGTGGATCTCCACGCCCGTGCCTTGCTCGCACTGGGCCTGAACAGCGGCGACCGCCTCGGTATCTGGGCGCCCAACTGCGCCGAGTGGTGCATCACCCAGTTCGCCAGCGCCAAGATCGGCGCCGTCCTGGTCAATATCAATCCGGCCTACCGCAGCAACGAGCTGGAGTACGCGCTCAAACAATCCGGTTGCCGCTGGGTGATCTGCGCCGATGCCTTCAAGACGTCCGATTACCACGCCATGTTCCTCGGCCTGGTGCCGGAGCTGGCCGCGGCGGAGCCGGGCAGCCTGAACTGCGAACGCCTGCCGGAACTGCGCGGCGTGGTCAGCCTCGCCGCCAAGCCGCCGGCCGCGTTCCTGCCCTGGGCTGAACTGCAGCAGCGGGCAGGGGAGGTGAGTGTCGAAGCCCTGGCAGAGCGCCAGTCCACCCTGCAGTTCGACGACCCCATCAACATCCAGTACACCTCCGGCACCACAGGCTTCCCCAAGGGCGCCACCCTCAGTCACTACAACATCCTCAATAACGGCTACATGGTCGGTGAGAGCCTCGGCCTGACCGAGCAGGATCGCCTGGTGATCCCCGTGCCGCTGTACCACTGCTTCGGCATGGTGATGGGCAACCTGGGCTGCGTGACCCACGGCTCCACCATGATCTACCCGGGCGACGCCTTCGATCCGCTAACCACCTTGCGAGCCGTGTCCGAGGAGAAGGCCACCGCCCTGTACGGCGTGCCCACCATGTTCATCGCCGAACTGGATCATCCGCAGCGTGGCGAGTTCGACCTGTCCAGCCTGCGCACCGGCATCATGGCTGGCGCCACCTGCCCGATCGAGGTGATGCGCCGTGTCATCAACGAGATGCACATGAGTGAAGTGCAGATCGCCTACGGCATGACCGAGACCAGCCCGGTGTCGATGCAGACCGGTCCGGACGACGAACTGGAACTGCGCGTGACCACCGTCGGCCGCACCCAGCCGCACCTGGAAAGCAAGATCGTCGACGCCGAGGGCAGAATCGTCCCGCGCGGCACGATCGGCGAACTCTGCACCCGTGGCTACAGCGTGATGCTGGGTTACTGGAACAACCCGCAGGCGACCACCGACTCCATCGACCCGGGGCGCTGGATGCACACCGGTGACCTCGCCTCCATGGACGAGAACGGCTACGTCTGCATCGTTGGCCGCAGCAAGGACATGATCATTCGCGGTGGCGAGAACGTTTACCCGCGCGAGCTGGAAGAGTTCTTCTTCACCCACCCGGCTGTGGCCGACGTGCAGGTGATCGGCATTCCCTGCAGCAAGTACGGCGAAGAGATCGTTGCCTGGATCAAGTTCCACCCCGGCCACACTGCCACCGAGGACGAGCTGCGTGCCTGGGCGAAGGAACGCATCGCCCACTTCAAGGTGCCGCGCTTCTTCCGCTTCGTGGATGCCTTCCCGATGACAGTGACCGGCAAGATCCAGAAGTTCCGCATGCGCGAGATCAGCATCGAGGAACTGACCCCGCCGAAGGACGACAAGGTGACGGCGATTCGGTAGGGCCGGTAAACAGGGGCATTCTTCGCTCTTTTTGTGGGGGCGAATTCATTCGCGAAGCAGGACGCAGTCCTGCCATTGGTAGTTCCATGGGGCAGCTGCGCTGCCTTTAGCGAATGAATTCGCCCCCACAGGTAAAGCCCCTACAATGCCGCATCGCCGGAAATCAGCCCCAAGGGAGCCCATGACAGGCACGTCCGCCGAGAAAGGCACCATCTCCGTCCGCCTCGTCCACGAAGCCCTGCTGGAATTGCGCCAGCGGGGCTTTGACGATTCAGGGTTGCTGAACCGGGCCGGCATTCCCGCCGAGCTGCTGGCCAAGCCTTATGGGCGGGTGTCGTCGCAACTCTATGGCGCGCTCTGGCTGCTCATCGCGCAGACCATGGACGACGAGTTCTTCGGCATGAATCCGCGGCGGATGAAGTCCGGCAGCTTCGCCTACATGACCCGTGCGGCGGTGAAGGAGCCCACGGTGGGGGCGGCCCTGGAGCTGTCCCTGCGTTTCCTCGAACTGGTCTTCGACGGCCTTTCGCCGCGTCTGGAACGGCGGGGTGGCCTCGCAGAAATCACCCTGGATGAGCCCGAAGGCCAGCAATGCCGTGCCTTCAGCTATTTCACCCTGTGGCTGATGATTCACGGCCTGATGTGCTGGCTGGCGGGGCGGCGCATTCCCATCCTCGGTGTCGACCTGCGCTGCACGGTGCCGGACTACATCGAGGACTACCGGGTGATGTTCAGCACCAACCTGCGCTTTTCCCGTCCGCAGAGCCGACTGCTGTTCAACGCCGATTGCCTGGAACTGCCGGTGCGCCGCAGCACTCGCGACCTCAAGCGTTTCCTCGGTGGCCTGCCGGCGAACATCCTGGTGCGTTATCGCGACCCGCAGAGCCTGGCGGCGCGCATCCGCGCCTACCTGCGCAGCATCAAGCCCGAGCGCTGGCCGGATGTGGAGGCGTTGTCCAGCCACTTCTACATGGCGCCATCCACCCTGCGCCGCAAGCTGTCCCTGGAAGGGCAGTCCTACCAGGGGCTGAAGGATCAGGTCCGCAGGGACCTTGCCATCGCCCGGCTGGACCACGGCGAAGGCAACTTCACCGAACTGGCCTTCGAACTGGGCTTTGCCGACACCAGCGCCTTCTACAAGGCTTTCAAGAAATGGACCGGCTCGACGCCGGGGCAATACCGTTCATTGATTCATCCCGACTCAAGTTGAAGCCGTTTTCGGCCGCTATAGAGAAAGGCGCGCCATGTCCGCGCCCCATCGCTGATCCGAAGTAAACAGGACCCTTGCCCATGCCCCTCAACCGACTTTCCATTCAGTGGAAGATCACCCTGCTGGCCGGCCTCTGCCTGCTGGCCATCGTTGCCGTGCTGATCGGCATATCGCTCTATCGCATGGGGGCGGGCACCGAGCTGGTCAAGGCGAACAGCGCGCAGATGCTGGAAGCTTCGGCCCGGGAGCGCATGGAGGGGGAGGGCAAGGTGCAGGCGCTGACCATCCAGCGTTACTTCCTGTCGACCTATCAGGACGGCCTCAACTTCTCCCGCCAGGTACTGCAGCAGCGGCGTCAGGCGCAGAAGCTGCAACTGGACAGCCAGGCCCTTCGCGAGGACCTGCATCAGCAGGTGAAGGCTGCGCTGCAGGCCAACCCGCAACTGCTCAGCCTCTACCTGGTGTTCGAGCCGAACGCGCTCGACGGCAACGACGCCCTTTACGCCAACCGCGCCGAACTGGGCAGCAACGAGGTGGGTCGCTTCTCCACCTACTGGGCCCAACGCGGCGGCAGCCTGAGCAGCCTCGCGCCGACCGAGGTGATGATCAGCGATGCGACCCCGATGCTCGATGGCAGCCCGTTCAATACCTGGTTCAACTGCCCGAAGCAGACCCTGAAGCCCTGCCTGCTGGACCCGTACTTCGACGATGCCTCGGGCCAGAAGACCCTCATCACCACCCTGACTTTCCCGGTGATCGAGGACGGCAAGATGCTGGCCGTGGTTGGCATGGATATCAGCCTGAGCAACCTGCAACAGCTGGCCAGCGCCGGTAGCCAGGGCCTGTACGACGGGCAGGGGGCCATCAGCATCCTCAGCCCCGCCGGCCTGCTCGCCGGCTACAGCGCGGATGCCGGCCTGCTCGGCCAGGGCCTGGCCAAGGCCTACCCGAACGAAGCCAATGCGCTGCTCGGCCTGCAACGCGAGGGCAAGGCCCACGAGCAGCAGGCCAATGACCACTTGCAGGTACTCGCGCCGCTGCAGCCGATCCCGGAATCCAAGCCCTGGGCCGTGCTCCTCGACGTGCCCATACCGACCCTCCTGGCACCGGCCCTCGAACTGCAAAAGGACCTGGACGCACGCAATGCCCAGGGCACCTGGCTGGAACTGCTGTTCGGCGTTGCCGCCGCCGTCGCCGGCCTGCTGCTGGTGTGGCTCACCGCCCGAGGCGTGACCCGGCCGATCCTCGGCGTGGCCAGCATGCTCAAGGACATCGCCAGCGGCGAAGGCGACCTGACCCGCCGCCTGGACTACGCCCGCCAGGACGAACTGGGCGAGCTGGCCGGCTGGTTCAACCGCTTCCTCGACAAGCTGCAGCCGATCATCGCCGACGTGAAACGCTCGGTGCAGGACGCCCGCAGCACCGCCGACCAGTCCGCGGCCATCGCCAGCCAGACCAGCGCCGGCATGCAGCAGCAGTACCGCGAAGTGGACCAGGTGGCCACCGCCTCCAACGAGATGAGTGCCACCGCCCAGGACGTCGCCCGCAGCGCCGCCCAGGCCGCCGAAGCCGCCCGCGGCGCCGACCATGCCACCCAGGAAGGCCTCGGCGTGATCGGCAAGACCACCAGTGCCATCGAGCAACTGGCCAGCGAGATGAGTGCGGCGATGGAAGAGGTGCAGGCACTGGCCAACAGCAGCGAGCAGATCGGCTCGGTGCTGGAAGTGATCCGCGCGATCGCCGAGCAGACCAACCTGCTGGCCCTCAACGCCGCCATCGAGGCGGCGCGGGCCGGCGAGGCCGGACGTGGTTTCGCGGTGGTGGCCGATGAAGTGCGCAACCTGGCCAGGCGCACCCAGGATTCGGTGGAGGAAATCCGCCAGGTGATCGAAGGCCTGCAGCACGGCACCCGCGAAGTGGTCGGCTCGATGCACAGCAGCCACCGCCAGGCGCAGGGCAGCGTCGAGCAGGTGGAACAGGCGGTGACCGC
>NZ_SSOL01000060.1:0-35292 GCF_029871275.1 Pseudomonas sp. BN414 | reverse complement strand
GGATCAGAAGAAGCCCAGCGGGTTGATGTCGTAGCTCACCAGCAGGTTCTTGGTCTGCTGGTAGTGGTCGAGCATCATCTTGTGGGTTTCGCGGCCGACGCCGGACTTCTTGTAGCCCCCGAACGCGGCGTGCGCCGGGTACAGGTGGTAGCAGTTGGTCCACACGCGGCCGGCCTTGATGCCACGGCCCATGCGGTAGGCGCGGTTGATGTCGCGGGTCCACAGACCGGCACCCAGGCCGAACTCGGTGTCGTTGGCGATCGCCAGGGCTTCGGCTTCGTCCTTGAAGGTGGTGACACCCACCACCGGGCCGAAGATTTCCTCCTGGAACACGCGCATCTTGTTGTGGCCCTTCAGCAGGGTCGGCTGGATGTAGTAGCCGCTGGCAAGGTCGCCTTCGAGCTTCTCGGCAGCGCCACCGGCCAGCAGCTCGGCACCTTCCTGCTGGGCGATGTCGAGGTAGGAGAGAATCTTCTCGAACTGCTGCTGCGACGCCTGGGCGCCGACCATGGTGTCGGTGTCCAGCGGGTCGCCACGCTTGATCTTCTGCACCTTCTTCATCACCTCGGCGATGAATGCCGGGTAGATGGATTCCTGCACCAGCGCGCGGGACGGGCAGGTGCAGACTTCACCCTGGTTGAAGAAGGCCAGCACCAGGCCTTCGGCAGCCTTTTCGATGAAGGCCGGCTCGGCCTGCATGATGTCCTCGAAGTAGATGTTCGGGCTCTTGCCGCCCAGCTCCACGGTGGAGGGAATGATGTTCTCGGCGGCGCACTTGAGGATGTGCGAACCCACTGGGGTGGAGCCGGTGAAGGCGATCTTGGCGATGCGCTTGCTGGTGGCCAGGGCTTCGCCCGCTTCCTTGCCAAAACCCTGGACGATATTCAGCACGCCCGGGGGCAGCAGGTCACCAATGATTTCCGCCAGCACCATGATCGACAACGGGGTCTGCTCGGCAGGCTTGAGCACCACGCAGTTACCGGCGGCGAGGGCCGGGGCCAGCTTCCAGGCGGCCATCAGCAGCGGGAAGTTCCACGGAATGATCTGGCCGACCACGCCCAGCGGCTCGTGGATGTGGTAGGCGACGGTGTTCTCGTTGATCTCGGCGGCGCCGCCTTCCTGAGCGCGGATGCAGCCGGCGAAATAGCGGAAGTGGTCGGCGGCCAGCGGCACGTCGGCATTCAGGGTTTCGCGCACGGCCTTGCCGTTGTCCCAGGTTTCGGTGACGGCCAGGACTTCCAGATTCTGTTCGATGCGGTCGGCGATCTTCAGCAGGATCAGGGCGCGGTCCTGCACCGAGGTGCGGCCCCAGGCATCAGCTGCGGCATGGGCGGCGTCCAGGGCTTTCTCGATGTCTTCGGCGCCGGAACGGGGGAACTCGGCAATCACGTCGCCGTTTACTGGCGAGGTGTTGGTGAAGTACTGGCCACCGATCGGCGCGACGAATTCGCCGCCGATGTAGTTGCCGTAACGCGGCTTGAAGGTGACGACGGCGCCCGGAGTGCCTGGTTGTGCGTAGATCATGGCGTTGCTCTCTCTGGTCGGTACCTGCCCGGTTGGGCAAGCTGTGGACCGATCTTAGTCAGCCGTTGCCCAGCCCCGGTATGCGCCCATGGGAGAGACGCCCTCGTCATTTGGTAGTAATTGGCGGGCGCTCAGGCCCGCGCCAGAGCCTTCCTCCCCGAATTCGGCGTCGCCACCTGCTCAGGTCGATAGCCCAGGCGAAGCCCGCCCCAGTGCCGCCCCTGGACGATGATCGGCACCGAGAGATCGTGCATCAGCTCGCCCGTATCACGGGTGTAGGTCTGCAGCAGCAACGGCTGCTGGTGGCTGCCGCAGCGCAGGCCGGTGCGGTCGTTGAACATGCGCTTGCTGCGGCTGCGGGCCATGTCCTGCTCGGGGTCGCCGGTGGGTGCCTGGCTGAAGGCCTTGTTGTGGGTCGGTACATAGCCTTCCTGAGTGCAGGCGATGGCGAACACCAGCCCCTCGTGCTGTTTGAGCAGCGGCTCCTGAATGTCCGGCAGGACCTGGTCGGTGTAGCGGTCGAAACGCGAGCTGTATTTCTGCGGGTAGGTACCGGGCACCACCTGGAAGCGGCGGTCGAAGAGGTCGTCGAGACTGACGCGCCCTTCCTTCACGTCACGTTCGAAGCGCGCGGCGATGGCAGTCGCGCCGTCGCGGGCCAGGTCGTAGATACGCTGGTGGTAGTCATCCAGCCCTACTTCGGCCAGGCGCTCGCTGATGGTTTCGGCCTGCCCTTCCAGCTGGCTGGCGGCCCCGGCCAGGCGGCGGGTCTGTTCATCGCTGTCACCAAGGTCACGGCGCATCTGCCCCACCGCGTCGAACAATCCGGCAAGCTGATCGCGGTTGGTCCGGGCGCCACGGGCGATTTCGTCCACCTGCCCTTCCACCGCCGCAGCCAGTCCGGCGATCTTCTCCAACTGGCGGCCGGTCAGCTCGACCTGACCGACACCGGCCTCCAGGTCAGTGGAGAGCTGCTGGATCTGTTCCACCACCAGCGCAGTCTGACGCTGGATGTCGGCCACCATCTGCCCGACTTCGCCCGTGGCACTGGCCGTGCGCCCAGCCAGACCGCGCACCTCATCCGCCACGACAGCAAAACCACGACCATGCTCGCCGGCCCGCGCCGCCTCGATAGCGGCGTTCAGTGCCAGCAGGTTGGTCTGGCTGGCGATGGACTGGATGACCTGGGCAACCTGCTGGATTTCCTCGCTGCGTTGGCTGAGCGTGGCGATCAACTCGCGGCTGGCACCGGCCCGGAGACTCAGTTGCTGCATGAGTTCGATGGCCTGCTGCAACACTTCACGCCCCTCATCTCCGCTCTGGCGCACATCGTGGGCAGCAGCGAATGCCTGCTGACTGAGTTCGGACGTGGCCGCCTCGGTAGCGATCATCACCTCGGCGCTACTGACAATGCGTTCGGCGGCCTGCAGCTGGGACTTGAGGCGATCGGCCAGACGATCCACCGACCAGGCGACGCCGGCGGCGGACAGGGCGTTATGGCTGGTACTGCGGGACAGGTCGCGGGTCAGTCGGGACAGGTCGGCCGCCTCTTCTACCGTTGTCTGCTCCTGCCGCTTCTGCCGGAACAGCCAGGGCAGCGGCAGCAACACGAGGACGCCGAGCCAGGGCGGCAGGCCCGTCAAAGCCAAGTCGCCGGCGATGACGAGGATCAAGAAGCTGTGGATCAGGCAGTAGCGCATCGCTCATCCCTTTGTTGTCATTGTTTTCGGGTATTAAGCGGCGAATCGCCATCAGGCGACATGGTTCCTTGGTCGTAGAACGCACGGTGTAAATCCATGTGGGAGCGAATTCATTCGCGAATGAATTCGCTCCCACATGAATGAACAAGGCCCGCCGAGGCGGGCCTTGCAGCGCATCAGCGCTTGGCTACGGCTTCTGCCTTCGGCAGTTTGAAGGTCCAGAGCATGCCGCCCTGGTTCAGGTCCTTGATGCGTTTGGCCACCTCGCCACCCCAGAGCGGTACCGCGCCACCCCAGCCGGACAGCACGGAGACGTACTGCTCGCCATCCATTTCCCAAGTGATGGGCGAACCAATCACGCCGGAGCCCGTGTTGAACTCATAGAGTTTCTTGCCAGTCTTGGCGTCGAAGGCCATCAGGTAGCCCTCGGGGTTGCCGGTGAACACCAGGTTGCCCTTGGTCGCCAGCACACCGCCCCAGAGCGGCGCATAGTTCTTGTAGCGCCAGACTTCCTTGCCGGACTTCGGATCGATGGCGCGCAGCACGCCAATGAAATCCTCGTTCAGCGGTTTGATGGTGAAACCGGCACCCAGGTAGGCCGCCCCCTTCTTGTAGGAGATGTTCTCGTTCCACATGTCCATGCCCCACTCGTTGGAGGGCACGTAGAACAGGCCGGTGTCCTGGCTGTAGGCCATGGGCATCCAGTTCTTGCCACCGAGGAAGGACGGTGCGACGAACACCGAGCTGCCGTGCTTGCCATCGGTAGCCGGCGCGCCCGGACGCTTGGCGTCGTCGTAGATCGGACGGCCTTCCTTGTCCAGGCCCTTGGCCCAGGTCACGGTGTCGACGAAGGGGAAGCCACGGATGAACTTGCCGTTGGTGCGATCGAGTACGTAGAAGAAGCCGTTACGGTCGGCGGTGGCAGCGGCCTGCACGGTCTTGCCGCCATCCTTGTAGTCGAAGGACACCAACTCGTTGACGCCGTCGAAGTCCCAGCCGTCGTGCGGCGTGGTCTGGAAGTGCCACTTGATGGAGCCGTCTTCCGGATTCAGGGCCAGGCGCGAGGAGGAGTAGAGGTTGTCGCCCGGACGCAGGTGGGAGTTCCACGGAGAGGGGTTGCCGGTGCCGATCAGCAGGGTGTCGGTGTCCGGGTCGTAATAGCCACCCAGCCAAGGCGCGGCACCGCCGGTCTTCCACAGGTCGCCGGGCCAGGTCTTGCCGGCTTCACCGCCGGAAATGCCGCTCTCGACCTTCTTGCCGTCCTTGTAGACGTAGCCCATGTGGCCTTCCACAGTCGGACGGCTCCACAGCAGCTCACCGTTTTTCGGGTTGTAGGCTTCGACCTTGCCCACCACGCCGAACTCGCCACCGGCGACGCCGGTGATCAGCTTGCCCTTGACCACCAGCGGGGCGGCGGAAATCGAGTAGCCGGCCTTGTAATCGGCCACGGTCTTGCGCCAGACCACCTTGCCGGTGTCCTTGTTCAGGGCCACCAGCTTGGCGTCGAGGGTGCCGAAGATCACCAGGTCGTCGTACAGGGCCACGCCACGGTTGATCACGTCACAGCAAGGCATGATGCCGTCCGGCAGGCGGGCATCGTATTGCCAGAGCTTCTTGCCGGTGCGCGCGTCAACGGCGAAGACCCGCGAGTAGGAGCCGGTGACGTACATCACGCCATCCTTCACCAGCGGCTGGGCCTGCTGGCCTCGCTGCTTCTCACCGCCGAAGGACAGTGCCCACACCGGGCGCAGTTGCTGCACGTTGTCGCTGTTGAGGGCTTCCAGGGTGCTGTAGCGCTGGCCTTGCAGGCCCAGGCCGTTGGTCACTACCTGGTCGGTGGATTTGGCGTCATCGAGGATTTCCTGGTCGGTGACACCGGCCAGCGCCAGGCTACTGGACAGCACCAGCGCGACGCCGAGCAGCGTCCGGGCAAAAGGCGGTTTGAGTGTGGCGAGCTTCATTGACGGCTACCTCTGCGGGCTTGTTGTTGTGATCCGGGAAAGTTTCCCGGTCTGCCGCAAATTCTTGGTTTGCCGCGCCAGGCCAACAATTGGACGCAGTGCTGATTTTCCTACTCCGTTGGTAGCAATACCGACAATCCCTCGCATACTTCAGCTGCCGATTGTGCTGCGGCGTCTACCACTGGCAGACTGCCGCCCCTGCTTTGCACTCCAATACCCCGGGACCTATGCAAGTCTTCAGTGATCGTCAACTGCTCCTGGCCAGCTGGGCCATCGTTCTCCTCGGCCTGCTGCTGGTACTGCCCTTCCGGCTCCTGCCTTCCCTGCTGTCGGGGTTGCTGGTCTATGAACTGGTCATCAGCCTGGCGCCGCGCCTGCAGCCCGTGATTCCCGGCGGCCGCCGCGCCCGTTGGCTGGCGGTGGCCTTGCTGGGCACCCTGGTGGTGAGCCTGTTGTCACTGTTCTTCGTCTGGATCGCCGGCGTGGTGACGCAGGAAGTGCACAACCCCGGCCAGTTGCTGGAGAAGTTCATCACCCTCACCGAACAGGCCCGAGCACAACTGCCGGCGTCCGTCGAGAACTACCTGCCAGCCAGCGCCGACGACCTGCGCCGCGAACTGATGGATTGGCTGCGCGCTCATGTCGGGCAGCTGCAACTGTTGGGCAAAGGCGCGGCGCATACCTTCGTGACCATGCTGATCGGCATGATCCTCGGCGCCATCATCGCGCTGCAGCCCATCCCCAATTTCGAGACCTTGCGTCCGCTCAGCCGCCTGCTGCTGGAGCGCATGGCCCTGCTGGTCACCGCGTTCCGCAACATCGTCTTCGCGCAAATCAAGATTTCCCTGGTCAACACCACCCTCACCGGCATCTTCCTGGCGGTAGTGCTGCCGCTGATGGACATCCATATGCCACTGACCAAGGTCCTGATCCTGCTGACCTTCCTGCTTGGCCTCTTGCCGGTGATCGGCAACCTGATGTCCAACACCCTGATCTTCATCGCCGGATTCTCGGTATCGCTCTGGGTAGCAGTCGGCGCGCTGGGTTACCTGATCGCCATCCACAAGCTGGAGTACTTCCTCAACGCCCGCATCGTCGGCGGCCAGATCAGCGCCAGGGCCTGGGAGCTGTTGCTCGCCATGCTCGCGTTCGAGGCGATCTTCGGCCTGCAGGGACTGGTGGCGGCGCCCATCTACTACGCCTACCTGAAGAGCGAGCTGAAGCACGCGGAGCTGGTGTAGTACCGCGCACGGCTATCTGGTTGCCTTTGTAGGATGGGTGGAGCTTGCGATACCCATCAGCCGTGATCGATGGGTATCGCTTCGCTCCACCACATCCTACGGGGAGCCTTCCGCTGTGCTATCCACCCTCGGCATCCGCGCCACTTCGTACTTCGGGTACAGGTGGCTGACGGTGCGGATCAGCTCGTAGCGGCTCAGGTTCACTGACGCAAAACGCTGGGGGATGGGTGTGCGGATCACCTCGTTCATCTCCTCGCCCTTCCCCGCCGCCTCTTTCAACAACCCATCCAGCCAGCCCAGGTAGTCACGCATCTGCGCGAACGGTGCCTTGTCCTGACTGACAGGACCGTGGCCGGGCACCAGGACTTTCCAGGGCTGCGCCTCCAGCGTGTCGATATCCGCCTGCCAGGCATCCAGGCCTGGACTATTAGGCGTGGTCAGGGCGCGCTGGTAGAACACCAGGTCGCCGGCGAACAGCACGCCGGTGCGTTCATCCAGCACGGCGAGGTCGGCACCGGTGTGGCCGCGCAAGGCCAGCAGTCTCAACCGGTGACCGCCGACCTCACGCCCGCCGGGCTCCAGCGTTTCGGTCGGCAGGACAACTTCGGTGCCGCGCATCCAGTCCCCTACCAGGCGGTACATGTTTTCCGCCATGGCGTTGCCCTGCTCGTCGAGCAACTTGCGGGTGCCAGCCAGCGCGGCGATGGGCACATCGCTGAAGGCCTGATTGCCCAGCACGTGATCCGGGTGATGGTGGGTCAACAGCACCAGGGCCACGGGCTGGTCGGTGACCGCCTTGATGGCCCGGCGCATGGCCTCGCCATAAGCCCTGGAAGGCCCCGTATCGATCACCACGACACCCGCCTCGGTGACGATGAAGCCGGTGTTGACGATGTTGCCGCCGTTGGCCTTGTCGAAGTTGTCGGTGCTGCCTTCCAGCAGCCAGGTCTCCTCGGCGATCTGCCTGGGGCTGAGTGCGTAGTCCTGCTCAGCCTGGGCGGCGATGGCGACGCAGGCCAGTAATAGGGCGATCAGACGCATGGTCCCTCCTTAGAAACTGGCCTCGAATTCGTTGCCGTTGTTGTCGCGCAACCACAGCCTGGCTTCCTCATTGCCCTGCACGTCCAGGCTGATGGTGGGGTTTTCGCTCACCGCCGGGAACAGTTCGAGGCTGGCCAGGACCTGGCCGCGAGCATCACGCAATTCCGCCTGGTTGAGGAAGAACTCGGGGATGCCGCCGACCAGGCCGTTGTCCATGGGGTGGTCGATGCGCAGGCGCAGGCGGTTGCTGCCGCCATGGGGGAAACGGCCGCCGCGGACCTGGCCCAGGCGATCCTCCCAGCCAGCCTGGGCGCGCACCACACTGGGCGCGGTGCAGCCACCGCCCGCCGCATCGACGCGGGTGGAGCCGATATGCCAGAGGCCGTCGCGGGTCAGCACGGCAGCGCGGATCGGCGTGGCCTGCTCGACGCGAATGCGGATGGCCAGCACCGGCGCCACCCGCTCGCCGGGCTGGAAGATGAGTATCTGCGGAATCGGGTTGAGCTCGGCCCAGGCCATGATCTTCACCACCTGACCTGCATAGGCGCGGGCGTCCACCTGGATCGGCACCTGGCGCGAATCCTCGGCAAAGGGCGGCGCTTCCAGCACCACCTTGGGGTCGTGGACGAAGGGCTGACCACCGAGAATCCGCTGGTGGAAGTAGTCCCACATGACCGATTCCACCGGGTCCTGGCCAGCGCCCAGCAACGGCGCGCTGGCCCCGAGCAATCCCAATAGCAGCAACGAACGCCTGTGCATCCCGCACCTCCGGCTATTGAACGTCCTGATAAAGCCCCGGCAACTCGTAGCGCAGGCCGTAGGCGGCGTAGAGCTTTTCCATGCGGCCGTCACGCACCATGCCGTCGAGGGTTTCTTCTACGGCGTTGGCGAGCTGGCGATTGCTCTCGTGCACCGCCATGCCGATGTCCCATTCGGGCTGGCCGAGGTTGGGGTAGGTGTTGTCGGCGTTGAGGATCTGCGGGTCGTGAGCCTGGTGCTCCAGCCAGTCCAGCTCCCCGCGCAGGGCCATCACCGCGTCCACCTCACCCTTGCGCATGCCTTCGAAGGCCGCCGCCGGTCCCGGATAGTGGTGCGTATTGCGCGACAGGCGCCCGGCGAACACCGAGGTGAGGTAGAAGGACGGCACGCTTTCCAGCTCCACACCGATGGGATGGAACTGGAACACCCCGATGCTTGGCACCTCGGGCAGGCGCCGGCTGTCGTAGGCCACCTGCCAGCGCTCGCGCTGGTACGGACCGAACATCACCACCTGCTCGTTGGCCAACTCGCCCACGTCATTGCGCTTCTGCGAGTAGTCGCGGTCGTAAGGCACCCGCAGCATCACATCGGCGAGCACACCGGGGCGCATGTAGTGCCCCTTCCAGATGAAGTTGCGCAGGTCATCATCCAGCCGCTCTCCCGGCGTGACCCAGAGCAGTTCCAGCTTCAGCCCCAGCCCCTCGGCCAAGGCGTTGGCAAGGTCGATATCCACCCCGCGCGCCTTGCCGTCTTCCTTGAAGCTGTAGGGCGCGAAGTTCTCGTAGACGGCTACCCGCAGCACACCCGAGTCGACGATATCGTCATAGGGGCGCACCTGTGCCTGCGCCAGGGGCAGGCACAGCAGCCAGCACAGCAGAACCAGCAGGCGCATGGCGATCACTCGTCCACGTGCACGCTTTCCAGGTAGGTGCGGATGGCCCAGAGCGCTTCCTGACTGAGGAAGTCGGCCATCTTCGGCATGTACACCGCCCCGTCGCGCACCGCGCCATTGATCACGCGTTCCTTGAACCATTCATCGCCGCTGGCGTCGGTTTCCAGGAAACGCAGGTCGGGCGCGATACCACCGGATTTGGCTTCCAGGCCATGGCAGCGCGCGCAGTTCTGGTTGTAGGCGGAGGAGCCGATCTCAACCGCCAGGTCATGCTGGGCATAGGGCGCGCGGTAGGGGTTTTCTTCGCGCCACTCCTTGCCCAACTGCTCCAGGCCTTCGGTGTTCACTGCCTGGGGCACCACGTCGCCGTGGGCCAGGACGAATCCGCTGAGGGTCAGACCGGCCAGGAATGCGAGGCCGCGCAGTGCGCTGTTCTTGTTCATCACGTACATCCTCATTAGCTGTGCAAGGCGGCGCCCCGGTGAGGCGCTGTGAGGAAATGGTAAGAAGCCCCCGATAACACCCCCATCCTGCTTTGGTGGCTTGACCCTCCTCCCTTGGTAGTAGTGCGGGCGGAGGCAAACCTGCAGGCGGCAATGCAAACGGGCACGCGCGAGCGTGCCGGCGAACGGCAGGAGGCCATTCGCCGGCGAGCGAGTGCAGTGAAAGCGAGAGAGGTCGGGCTATTCAGTTGGCTCTGGAGTGCAGCGCCAAGGGAAGATTTTGGCCGGCCAGGTCGCTGGAGGCCCTGGCAAGTTCAAACTCGAGTACGCAGCAGAGTACCAGTAGCGGAAACAGCAGATGCTTGATGACGAGCATGGCGGAATCCTCTTGAAGGTTCCTGTGTCCGTCATGCTAGGTCCAAGCCCCCTGGCTGACCTTGCTACCTTGGTATCGACTGGGTAATACCTTCGTGGCGATCACTTCCGCCGCCTCTGGCGGCAGCCCCGTCGGAAACGGTGGCGGGGCATTCGCAGCAGCGCCAATTCATGGGCCATTCGCAGGATCAGTCCGTAGGATGTGGCGGGCGGCGCTCCGCTGGAGCGCAGCGATACCCATCACCTGTGAGCATTGACGCATCAGAAGCGCCCTACGCCCCAAGCGAATGAATTCGCCCCCACAAGGTGAGGAGCGGGCTGCTTCAATCCTTCAGCCAGATGACCGGCAACACTGAAGCGCCGCCCTGTTGGTGGAAGCCGGCCGGGCCGACGCGGTCGAAGCCGAGCAGACTGAGGATCAGCAGCAAAGGCAACAGCAAGTGTTTGAGGATGCGCATTGGACGGCTTCCTTCTGGTTTTTGTGTGGTCATCCTAGGGCCTCGTCGCCGCCCGCCTTCTACTACCTTGGTACCGCCCGACCGGTACTTTCTTCATATTTCCCAGACCCTGCCCCCTTCCTATGCTGGCTCCACGTTCAGAGGAGCCATGAAATGCGCCATTACCTGCTCCACGGCCTAACCTACTTGCTGGCGCTGACCAGCGCCGCCCTGGTCGCGACACATGTCCACGCTGAAGACGACGGCCTGGAGGTGCGCATCGGCTATCTGGCCTGGGAGCCCGCGCGCGGCCCGCTGCTGTCCAATGTGATTCCCGAACCGGAAGATGCCGGCCTGCGCGGCGCCGAACTCGCCATCATCGACAGCAACAGCACCGGCCGCTTCCTCAAGCAGAGCTATGCGCTGAGCGCCGTGCGCACCGGCACTCCCGAGGCGTTGCTGACCCAGGCGCGGGCACTGCATGAACAGGGCATTCGCCTGTTCGTGGTCAACGCCCCGGCGAAGGAGCTGCTGCAACTGGCCGATGCGTTCCCCGACAGCCTGCTGTTCAACGCCGGCAGCGCCAGCGACGAACTGAGGGGCGAACAGTGTCGCGGCAACCTCCTGCACAGCCTGCCCAACCGCGCGATGCTGGCCGACGCCCTGGCGCAGTTCCTCGCCACCCGCCGTTGGCAGCGCTGGCTGCTGGTGACCGGCGAAACGCTGGACGACCTGGCCTACGCCGCCGCTCTCCATCGCTCCGCCGGACGCTTTGGCGCGAAGATCGTCGAAGAGAAACCCTGGACCTTCGATAACGACCAGCGCCGCAGCGCCCAGGCGGAGATGCCGCTGTTCACCCAGGCCAGCGAGTACGACGTGGTGCTGGTGGCAGACGAGCGCGGCGATTTCGGCGAGTACCTGCCCTACAACACCTGGTACCCGCGCCCGGTGGCCGGCACCCAGGGGCTGACGCCCACCGGCTGGCACAAGACGGTGGAAACCTACGGCGCCGCGCAGTTGCAGAAACGCTTTGAAGCCCTGGCCGGGCGCTGGATGAACGATCGCGATTTCGCCGCCTGGATCGCCGTGCGAAGCATCGCCAGCGCCGTGACCCGCCTGAAGAACGCCGACGCTCGAGCCATCCGCACGCTGGCCCTGTCCGCCGACCTGCCGCTGGATGGCTTCAAGGGCCGCAAGCTGAGTTACCGCGACTGGGACGGCCAACTGCGCCAGCCCATTCCCCTCGTGCATCCCCGCGCTCTGGTCAGCACCTCGCCCCAGGAGGGTTTCCTGCACCCGGTCAGCGAGCTGGACAGTCTCGGCTTCGACCGTCCCGAAAGCACCTGCCGCCAGTTCGCCGCAGCGCACTGACCACAACAAGAAGGAAGTTCGCCATGCCCGCTCCCCTTGCCGCTGCCATCGGCTCAGCCCTGGTGCTCTTCGCCGGCCAGGCCCTGGCCGCCACCGCTTACGTGTCCAATGAAAAGGACAACAACATCAGCATCATCGACCTCGATAGCCTGGAGGTCACCGGGAGCCTGGAGGTCGGTAAGCGCCCCCGTGGGCTGCTGCTGTCCAGCGACAACAAGCTGCTGTACATCTGCGCCAGCGATTCCGACACGGTGCAGGTGATGGACCTGGCCACCCGCAAGATCATCAAGGAGCTTCCCTCCGGCGCCGACCCCGAGCAGTTCGCCCTTCATCCCAACGACCGCTGGCTGTACATCTCCAACGAAGACGACGCCCTGGTGACCGTGGTCGACACCCAGAGTGATCAGGTACTGGCGCAGATCGACGTGGGCGTGGAGCCCGAAGGCATGGCGGTGAGCCCGGATGGCAAATGGGCGATCAACACCAGCGAAACCACCAACATGCTGCACTGGATCGACACCGCTACCCAGCAATTGGTGGACAACACCCTGGTGGATCAGCGCCCGCGCCATGTGGAGTTCACCCATGACGGCAAGCAGCTCTGGGCCTCGGCCGAAATTGGCGGCACCGTCACGGTGGTGGACGTCGCCAGCCGCCAGGTGCAGAAGGTGCTCAAGTTCCAGATCAAGGGCGTGCATCCGGACAAGGTGCAGCCGGTTGGGGTGAAGCTGACTCGCGACGGCAAGTACGCCTTTGTCGCGCTGGGGCCGGCCAACCACATCGCGGTGGTCGATACCGGCACCTATGAAATCCTCGACTACCTGCTGGTGGGACGCCGCGTCTGGCACCTGGCGTTCACCCCGGACGAAAAGCGCCTGCTGGCCACCAACGGCATCAGCGGCGACGTCTCGGTGATCGATGTCGACAGCCTGAAGGTGACCAAGTCGATCAAGGTCGGCCGTTACCCCTGGGGCGTGGTGGTGACCCCGTGAACGCGCTCGATCTGCTTGACCTGTCCTTTGCCTACGGTCCGCGCCGTGCCCTGGACAGGGTCGGGTTCCACCTCGAATCAGGCAGTTTCACCGCCCTGCTCGGCCCCAATGGCGCGGGGAAATCCACCCTGATCGCACTGCTCACCCGGCTCTACGACCTGCGCCAGGGCGAGATTCGCGTCTGCGGCTATTCGCTGCGACAGGAGCCGCGCAAGGCCCTTGCACAACTTGGGGTGGTGTTCCAGCAGAGCACGCTGGACCTGGACCTCAGTGTTGAACAGAACCTGCGTTACCACGCTGCGCTCCATGGCTTGCCCGGCAAGCTGGCCACGCAGCGCATCGAGCGGGAGCTGGAACGCCAGCAATTGGGATCGCGTCGGCACGACAGTGTGCGCCTGCTCAATGGAGGACACCGGCGGCGGGTGGAGATCGCCCGCGCGCTGCTCCACGAGCCACGCCTGCTATTGCTGGACGAAGCCAGCGCCGGCCTCGACCCGGCCAGCCGCGAGGGCTTGAACCGGCACGCGCGGCAACTCTGCCGCGAACAAGGCGTTGCCGTGCTCTGGACTACTCACCTGTTGGATGAGGTCCGACCCGAGGACCGGCTGCTGATACTCAACCAGGGGCGGATCATCGCCAATGATCACGCCGCCAGCCTCGGCGCCCAGCAGGAAGGCGGCCTGGCCGCTGCGTTCGAGCGGCTGACTGCATGTGCATGAACGCAAACCGTTGCGGCGCACCCAACCCATCTCCGGAGGCATGACGATGTTCGCTCCCTACTGGCATTGCCTGCGCGGCATCCTGCTGCGCGAGTGGCTGCGTTTCGTGCTGCAGCGCACCCGATTTCTCAGCGCCCTGGTGCGCCCGCTGCTCTGGCTATTGGTGTTCGCCGCCGGTTTCCGCGCGGCCCTGGGCATCGCCATCATCGAGCCCTACGACACCTACATCACCTATGAAACCTACATAGTTCCGGGCCTGGCCTGCATGATCCTGCTGTTCAACGGCATGCAGGGCTCGCTATCGATGGTCTACGACCGTGAGATGGGCAGCATGCGCCTGCTGCTCACCAGCCCCCTGCCCCGTCCCTTCCTCCTGGCTTCCCGCTTGCTGGCCACATCGCTGGTATCGCTGCTGCAGGTCTATGCGTTCCTCGCCATCGCCTGGCTCTACGGGGTGCAGCCGCCGGCCTTCGGCCTGCTCGCGGCGTTGCCTGCGTTGCTGTTGGCGGCATTGCTGCTCAGTGCCCTGGGACTACTGCTCTCAAACGGCATTCGCCAGCTGGAAAACTTCGCCGGCGTGATGAATTTCGTGATCTTTCCGCTGTTCTTCCTGTCGTCGGCGCTCTATCCGCTCTGGAAGATGCGTGAGGCCAGCGAATGGCTGTACTGGCTCTGCGCACTCAACCCCTTCAGTCATGCGGTCGAGATGGTGCGCTTCGCCCTCTACGAGCGCTTCAACCCATTGGCGGTTGCCATCTGCCTGGTGCTGACGCTGGCCTTCGCCATGGCCGCACTGTTGAGTTTCAACCCCCAGCATGCGGCCTTGCGCAAGGCCGGGTAGCTGCCCTACCAGGGGGCACTGTAACGCTCGGGAAACACTGGAGTTTTTCTCTGTGCTCTGTGGGAATGAAATGCACTTCTTTAGTCTTAAAGAGACTGAGAAAGCGCACGATGGCTGATTGACAGCACCCCTATTCGTAACAGGATGTTTCAAGAAAACTGGAAAGCGATACAGAAACGTCCTGCTGTCTCATTCAGCCATGAGAGTGGCCTGCGGGAAGCGAGGCCAGCCTTGGGACGTGCCGCGCGAAAGCTCCCTGCTCATTCCACGTACTTTCGACTTCCGGGCCTCGGCGGCCGGTAGCCTTGCCTCTGCATCCCGTTCCTGCGCAGGGGCTCTTCCAGGGGTGCCACTATGAGGAGGGGCAGATGTACCTTCCACGGGATGTGTCGAGGGCACGACTCAGGGAAGCGGAGAATGCTCGAAGGAACTTTGCCGAATTGGCGAGTGCTCTCGCCAAGGGCGAAGTCACGCGACGTGATTTCATCAAATGGGGCCTGGCCACCTCCAGCGGACTGCTGCTTCCAGTCCACGGATTGAGCCCCTTCACCAGCAGCGCCTACGCCGATTCATTCGACATCCCGACGGGCCTGCCACCCAGCCCGTTGTTCGGCGTCCAGGCATTCACCCAGCCCATGCCGCGCTTCGACGTGCTGCCCCGCAAGCCCTTCATACCGAACACCGGTGTGATAAACCCGATCCCATCCAGTCCTGGCGTGCCCGGGCCGGACCCCATGGTGCAGGCGAACACCACGCAGCGCCCGGTGCCGGCGGTGCTGGGGGGTGGCTACGGCCCCATCGAAGGGCGACCGCCGGGACCGATCTGGGCTCACCAGCAATGGGACACTTTCCCGCCCAGGTTCATCGTCGAAGTCACCCAGGAAGGCGCCAAGGTCAACAAGAACTACAACCCCGGGGTGCCGTCGAACCTCAATTCGGGCATCGATCCAGCCCGGGACCTGCGCCCGGCATTCCACCCTGGCCTGCCTGACCAGGGACCGCTGGCGATGTGGACCTTCAACGGCACCTTGCCGCCCAAGCTGCTAATCGGCCGCTACCACGACTCGATCATCTTCCGGCACCACAACCGCTTGCCCGAGGACCCGACCGCCAACGGCGGTTTCGGCATCCACACCCTCAGCACCCACGAGCACAACGGCCACCACGGTGCCGAGAACGACGGATTCACCGGGGCTTACTTCTTCCCTGGCCAGTTCTACGACTACCACTACCCCATCTGCCACGGCGGCTACTTCAGCTTCAACAAGGATGGAACGGACCCCCGTTGCGGCGCCCCCAGCGATGGCGGAGGCATCGTTCCGTATCCCGGAGACTACCGGGAGACCATGAGCACCCACTGGTTCCATGACCACATGTTCAGCTACACGTCGCAGAACGTGTACAAGGGCAACGCCGGGATGTTCAACCTCTACAGCTCCCTCGACCGCGGCAACGAAGAGATCATCGACGGAGTGAACCTGCGCCTGCCCAGCGGTTCGGCCAAGTCCTACGCCAACCTCGATTACGACGTGAACCTGATGATCGCCGACAAGGCCTGGGACCAGGATGGGCAACTGGCGATGGACATCTTCGATTTCGATGGTTTCCTCGGCGACGTGATGACCGTGAACCTGGTCTACAAGCCGTTCTTCGAGGTCGAGCGGCGCAAGTACCGGTTCCGCATCCTCAATGCCGCGGTCGCGCGCTTCTTCAAGATTTCCCTGAGCGATGCCTCGCCGATGATCCAGATTGGCAACGACGGCAACCTGCTGCCCTCGCCCGTCGTGCTGACCACGCTGGACGAAATGGGGATCGCCGAGCGCTATGACATCGTCATCGACTTCTCGCGCTACAAGATTGGCGACAAGGTCTGGATGGTGAATCTCGCTGAACACGAGAATGGCCGGCGACCGAAGGAAGACCTTTCCCTGCGCGATGCCCAGAACGGCAACTCCGAAGACCCCTGCGTCGGCCGTTTCCTCGAGTTCCGCATCGTTCGTGATCCGGCGAGACCGGACAAGAGCCAGGTGCCGGCGGTGCTTTGCCCGAACCCGGACCTGTCGAAGATTCCGGTTGCCGCCCAGCGCACCTTCGAGTTCGGTCGGGGCGCCAAGCAGACCACCAGCGACCCGATATCCAGCTTCTTCGGCCCATGGGGCATCAAGACCGACGGCGCCGACACGCTCGCTGCAGACTTCGGCCGCGTCTCGGCCGGGCCACGCTTTGGCACCCGTGAAATCTGGACGCTGAAAAACGGCGGTGGCGGGTGGGACCACCCCATCCACATTCACTTCGAGGAAGGCCAGATCCTGGCCCGCGACGGCAAGGCGAGCAACGTGCCGGCATGGGAGCGCGGGCGCAAGGACGTGTATCGCCTGCATCCGGGCGGCAGTGTCACCATCAGCCTGCAGTTCAGGGACTTCGGCGGGATGTTCATGGAGCACTGCCATAACACCACCCACGAAGACAACGCCATGCTGATGCGCTGGGAAATCGACAACCTCGGCGGCGCCTTCCTGCGGCCTCTGCCGACGCCGATCCCGACGCCCCAGGGCGTCACCTTCGTGTCGCCGACCGAGATCCTGCGGACCGCGTTCAAGTAGGAGGCGGCATGACCGGCTTGCGCGTCGCACTCGGGCTGGCCATCTGGTTGATGGCGGCCGGCGGTTCGTCGCTGGCCGCCCAGCCGTGGGGGCCGGGGTATTTCCCCGACGTCCCGCTGGTCAACCAGTACGGCGAGACCGTGCATCTGTACCGGGATTTGCTCAAGGGCAAGGCGGTGGCCGTGAACATGATCTTCACCCAGTGCTCGGCCACCTGCCCGCTCAGCACGGCCAACCTGGTGCGCGTGCAGAAGCTGCTGGGCGATCAGGCAGGCCGCGAAATCCACTTCTACTCCATCAGTATCGACCCGATTCACGACACGCCGGAGGTGCTGAAGGCCTACGCCGAGAAGTTCCACGCACCGCCCGACTGGCTGTTCCTCACCGGCGCACCCGATGATGTCGCCCTGGCGCAACGAAAACTGGGGCTGTGGTCGGTCACCGATGCCGAGGCGGACGACAAGCACCTCGCCAGCCTGATGGTGGGTAACGAGCCCACGGGGCAATGGATGCGCCAGTCCACCATGGATAACCCGGCCTTCCTGGCCAGCAAGCTCAGCTCGTTCCTGCTGGGGTGGCAGCGGCAGCGCGGCGTTACGGGCGAGGACTACGCCAGCGTGCCAGCCATCGAAGGCCTCGATGCCGGTCGCTACCTGTTCCAGAAGGCCTGCACCGCCTGCCACAGCGTTGGCCAGGGCGACGCCTTGGGGCCGGACCTGCAAGGCGTCACCGAGCGTCGCAGCCGGGAATGGCTACAGCGCTTCATCAAGGCACCCGAGCGAATGATGGCGCAGAAGGACCCCATTGCCGTGGAACTCTTCGCCCGTTTCAACCAGGTGCAAATGCCCAACCTGGGCCTGGGCGACCAGGACGTCGAAGCCCTGATCCGCTATCTCGAACAACCCAGCGCGACGCTGCCCGCACAAGGCGCGGAACGTCCCGCCCTGGCGACCCCCTGAGGGTCGAGGAGACCGAGATGAATGTTGCCCGAAGGCATTTTCCGTCCGCGCTGCTGGGAGCCGCCAGCCTGCTGGCCATCGCGGCCTCGGGCACGGCCACCGCGTTGACGCTGTTCCCACGCCGAGCCGCGCAGCTACTGGTTCCCATCGCCGGCACCCTGAGCACACCCCTGGACGAAATCCCGCTCAAGGGTGTGGCACGCATCAACAGCACCACGTTCAGCGATCCGGACCTCGCCGGGCCGCCGGGGGTGATCCTGCTGATCGACTTCATTGCGGTGGTCGGCATCAGCCGCAAGACCCGCACCGCCTACTTCGCCCATGGCGAAAACCGCGTGGTGCGTGAGTTGCGCTCCACCGACCTGGTGGAACTGACCTTTCCCATCACGCCGCTGAACGTCAGTGCGATCAGCAACGCGCTGCCGGTGCTGGCCACCTTCCAGCTGTCCTTCGACGTGGATCGTGGCGTGCTGCTGTCGGCGAAGGCCGATCTTTCCACACCGACCTTCCAGTGAGCGGACTGCCCCTGCCGATTCGGCTCCGGCCGGGGCTATCTACTACTTTGGTACCGGTTGCCCCCTCTTAACGTCGAATTCCCAAAGCAGCGGCGCTGGCCTGTAATGGCTGCATAAAAAGAACAGAGCGTCCGCCATGAAGCGCCTACTCACCTGCTTTGCCTGCGTTGTCCTTGCGCTGCCCGCGATCGCCAGTGAAGCAGCCGACATCCCCCTGTTCTCTGCGGACGGCTACCGCCTGACCCGCTACCGCAGCCCTACCCCAGCGAGCGCCGAATCCGCCCGCACCCTGGATACCGCCCAGCTCCAGGCCCAGTTGAAGGCGCAGCCCGATACCCTGCTGGTGGACGTCTACCGCCGCCAGTGGCTGCAAGGGAACTTCATCGAAGACGAACCCCACGCCAACCTGCCTGGCAGCCTCTGGCTGGCCAACACTGGCGATGGCGAACTCAGTGCCGAATGGCTGGGTTACTTCAGCCGCCATCTGCGACAGGCCAGCCAGGGCCGCAGCGACCGCCCTCTGGTGTTCTACTGCCGCTCCGATTGCTGGTTGAGCTGGAACGCCGTGAAGCGCGCTGCCGCGCTGGGCTACACCAACCTCTACTGGTACCGTGACGGCATCGATGCCTGGGAACAGGCCGGGCTTCCCTTGCAGCCCGCCCATCCCTTGCCATTCCCCTGACCCGGCAAGGTCGGGCATGCCGCACCATAATGAGAAAAACGAGGTGAAAGGCCGTGTACAAGATTCTGATTGCCGATGACCACCCGCTCTTCCGCGAAGCCATCCATAACGTCATCAGCGATGGTTTTCCGGAAAGCGAAGTGATGGAGACCGCCGACCTGGACAGCGCGCTGGCGCTGACCCAGGAGCACGACGACCTGGACCTGATTCTTCTCGACCTGAACATGCCGGGCATGCACGGCCTGAACGGGCTGATCAACCTGCGTAACGAGGCACCGACCGTGCCGGTGGTGATCGTCTCCGCCGAGCAGGACAAACAGGTGGTGCTGCAGGCGATCACCTATGGCGCGGTGGGTTTCATCACCAAGTCTTCGCCCCGCGCGCAGATGACCGATGCCATCGAGCAGATCCTCAACGGTAACGTCTACCTGCCTTCGGACATCATCCGCACGCAGAAGGCCTCGCCGCGCCGCCACCATGATGAAGCCAGTATCCCGCCCGAACTGCTGCAGGCCCTGACCCGCAAGCAGTTGCTGGTGCTGGAGCGGATGACCAAGGGCGAGTCGAACAAGCAGATCGCCTACAACCTGGACATCGCCGAGACCACCGTGAAGGCCCACGTCTCTGCGATCCTGCGCAAGCTCAACGTGCACAACCGGGTACAAGCCATTCTCTCGGCCAGCGATATCGACTTCACTGCTTACCTGCGTCGCTGACCATCCGGGTACTTCCCTAAGGACGACCATGCCTGCCGCCCGCACGCTGCTGTTCACGGCCCTGGCCATGCTGGCCTTCGCCGGCAATTCCCTGCTCTGCCGACTCGCCCTCAAGCACACCGCCATCGATGCGGTGAGTTTTACCGCTATCCGTATCGTCGCTGGCGCCCTGATGCTCTGGCTATTGCTGCGCCTGCGCCGCCAGCCCCTGGCGGCGACCGGCAATTGGCGCGCAGCGGCGGCGTTGTTCGTCTATGCCGCCGCCTTCTCTTACGCCTACTTGCAACTGGACGCCGGTGCCGGCGCGCTGCTGCTGTTCGGCGCCGTGCAACTGTGCATGGTCGTCTTCGGCCTGCTGCGCGGTGAACGGTTGAACCTGCAACAAGCGCTGGGCTTCACCCTGGCCACGGGAGGACTGGTGGTCCTGCTGCTGCCCGGCGCCAGCGCTCCCCCGCTTTTTGGCGGCCTGCTGATGCTGCTCTCCGGCCTCGCCTGGGGTGCCTACACCCTGCTTGGCCGCCAGGCCGGCCCGCCGCTGGCGGCCACCGCCGGCAACTTCATCCGCGCCCTGCCCTTCGCCGGATTGCTCCTGTTGCCTTTCATCGGCCAACTGAAGCTGGATCTGCCAGGCTTTAGCTACGCCGTGCTTTCCGGCGCACTGACGTCCGGCATCGGCTACGCCATCTGGTACAGCGCCCTTCCGGGCCTCGGCGCCCTCCAGGCCGCCAGCGTGCAACTCAGCGTTCCGGTCCTCGCCGCCCTGGGCGGCGCAGTGCTGCTTGGCGAACACATCAGCCTGCGTCTGGCACTGGTGTCGGTGGCCGTCCTCGGCGGCATCGCCCTGGTGCTGCGGGCGAAGTTCCAGGCGGTGCCGCAGCGGGTTTGAAGTAAACCCTTCCTGTGGGGGCCGCTGCGCGGCCCTTCGCGAATAAATTCGCCCCCACAAAAGAACGCGCCATCCTGCATCTGGCATTCGCGTCGGCTGCTGTCCCTGTGGGGGCGAATTCATTCGCTGAGCAGGTCGCAGACCTGCCGTAGGTTGGTGCGGGCCACGCTGGTCTGAGCTTGCGAAGCCCAACAGCGATGGTGATCGGGAATCGTTGGGTTTCGCTTCGCTCTACCACAACCTACGAAGAACGGTCCGTGCAGTTGTGGGAGCGCTCCATCCACCAATCGCGCCACGCCGGACCATAGGTTGGCGTTGAGCGAAGCGAAGCCCAACAGCGAACCTGATCGGTAGCTTTGAGTTTCGCTTCGCTCAAGCGGAACTCCGTCCGCGACAACCTACCTTCACCGCTCCAACAAATGACTCATCGCCGTCTTCAGCTTCATCGGCCGCACCGGTTTGTGCATCAAGGTATGGCCCAGCTCGCGCATCTGCTGCTTGAGTTCGTTGCTGTAGTTGGCGGTGATCATCAGGGCTGGAAGCGGCGTACTGCGGCGGGCGTTGATGGTGGCCACGGCGTCGACGCCATTGCAGTCATTGTCCAGGTGGTAGTCGGCGATCAGCAGATCGGCTTCGGCGTGGAAGTTTTCCACCTGGCGTGCCAGGTCTTCCTCTGATAGCGCGGTGGTCACCTGGCAGCCCCAGCCTTCCAGCAGTGTGCGCATACCTGCACATATGGCGGCGTCGTTATCCAGCACCCAGACCCGTGCCCCTTGCAGGCGCTCCAGCACCGCCTGTGGTTCGTCGTGCTGCAGCTTCTGGCGCGGTATGCGACGCGCCAGCGGCACCTCCACGGCGAACAGCGAACCCTTGCCCAGCACTGATGACACGTGGATGCGGTGGCCGAGCATGCGAGCGATCTTTTCGACGATGGCCAGGCCCAGGCCGAGCCCGCGATCCTGCTTCTCGCGCACCACTTCACCGCGTTTGAACTCCTGGAAGATCTCGCCGAGCTTCTCCTGTGCGATGCCGACCCCGGTGTCGTGCACCTCGATCCACAGGCTCTGCCGACGGCGCCGACACCCCAGCAGGATGCGCCCGCTCGGTGTATAGCGGATGGCGTTGCTGAGCAGATTGCGGAGGATCCGCGCCAGCAGTTGCAGGTCGCTGCGCACCAGGGCCGAACTGCCCACGAAGTCCAGTCGCAAACCTTCGCTGGTCGCGACCTGCCGATACTCCACGGCCAGATTGTCGAGCAGTTCGCTCACCGCGAAGGGCGCGATATCCGGCTTGATCACCCCGGCATCCAGCTTGGAAATGTCCACCAGGGTCCCCAGCAGGTTCTCCACGTCTTCCAGTGAATTGCTGACATTGCGCACCAGCGCAAGGTTGCAGGTCTGGCTGCGCTGTTCCAGCAGTGCGCTGGTGAACAACCGTGCGGCATTCAGGGGCTGCAGCAGGTCGTGGCTGACCGCTGCGAGGAATTTGGTCTTGGACAGGTTGGCCTTTTCGGCTTCGAACTTGGCCTCCCGCAAGCGCAGTTCGACCTGGGTGCGCTCGTCGATCTCGCGGCGCAGTTGGCTATTCAGTGCGGTCAGCTCGGTAGTGCGCTCACGGACCCGCTGCTCCAGGTTCTGGTAGGCCTGGTGCAGGGCCTCAGCGGTGCGGCGACGCTCGGTGATGTCACGGATCAGCACAAAAATTCCGACCACTTCGCCATTGGCCAGGCGATTCGGCACGTAGGACCGCAGCATGCAGCGGTCCTGACCATTGTGATTGGTCTCGGTGACCTCGAAGGACAGGCTTTCGCCATTCAGCGCCCGCTCCACGTAAGGCTCGAGGCGTCGCCAGTGCTCGTCGCTGTGCACCTCGCGCAGGCTCTGGCCGAGCATCGCGCCGCGCGGCCAGCGGTACCACTCCTCGTAGACCTTGTTGGTGAATTCGTAGATGAGGTCGGAGCTGAGGTAAGCGATCAGTGCGGGAACATGGTCAGTGATCAGGCGAATCCAGCGCTCACTCTCGGCCAGCATCTCGGCATGGCGATAACGCTCGGTGATGTCGGTGAAGGTATTGACGAAGCCGCCGGTGGGTAGCGGGTGGGTACGAACTTCCATTACCCGGCCGTTGTACAGGCGCTGCTCCATCTCACGGACAGGACGACCATTGGCGTCGCGGGTGTCGGGGGTGAGCAATGGCAGCTCGCTGTCCGCCATGACGCCCGCGAACGCACGATGCGCTTCCAACGGCGCCAAGCCGCAGAGTTCGAGGAAGCGGTGGTTCCAGAGCTCCAGGACGCCCTCGGCACTGACCATGGCCACCCCCTGGGAGAGGTTGTCGACGGCGCGCTGCAACAGCCGCGACTTCTGCGCCAGGGCCTGCTCGCGGCGAGCGGTTTCGCTCTGCTTGACCTCGGTGATATCGGTGTAGAGGATCACCAGCCCGCCTTCACGGGTCGGTCGCTCGCTGACCTGCACCCAGCGCCCGTTATGCAGGCGATAGAGGACATTGTCATCGCTGCCACGATGCTCTTCGACGATCAGTCCGGTGCTTTCGGCCAGGCGACGGATTTCCGAAAGCCGGGTACCGGCGCAGATGCGCGCGCGGGTCCTGGCCCAGAACGACTTGAAGCGGCTATTGAAGAGGACGATGCGCTGGTCTCGGTCGAATAGCACAAAGGCGTCGGAAATGCTTTCGATGGCGTCGATCAGATGCTGGTGGGCGGTTTCCGCGCGCAACCGGGCGTCACTCAGCAGCCGGTTGCTGGCCTTGAGTTCGGCCATGGCCTGGTTCAGTGCATCGGTTCGCTCACGCACCTGCTCGGCCAACACCACCGAATGCTGGAAGGCGGCGTAGCTGTCGTCGTGGCGCGAGGCGCTGGACTCCACCCGCTCGATCAGCGCGGCATTGATACGCCGCAGCTTGCGGTTCTCATCTTCGAGCGCAGTCAGGCGTGCCTGCTGTTCAGCGGCATCCATTGCCACCCCGACGGCCAATGGCGACTCCAGTGAAGGTCTGGTTGATGTGCATGCCATTGAACTGTTCCCCATAGGAGTTGAAGCCGATGACCCGCTGCCGACGCAGGATTTCTGAGGTGCGAGCCACGGCGTCTGCGTCGTTCTCGATCTCCAGCCGACGCAGGAAGCAGTCGCAGCCGATGGTCACCAAGGGCGCGCCAAGCCGCTCGCCAAGACGCTCGAACAGCGCTTCCAGGTTGGGCAGCAGTGGGCCGGTGCGCATGGCGGTCAGGACAATGCCGTTCTCCACCGCGCAGTAGAAGGTCAGGCTGAGGTCCGCATTGACCCGCTGGATGGAACGCACGTAGTACGAATCTCCCAGGCGCACCGCCAGGGGATGCGCGGCGAACACGCTCAGTTCGAGGGCCTCGAGCGGTACACCGATCATGCGCGCATAGACTTCGGCTGCAGGTTCCGCGTTGAGTTCGAAAACCCGGCGGCTGGCGTTGTCGGCACGGGTGACCACAAGTTTCTCGGTACCCGGCAGGATGTGATGGGTGCTGAACACCTCGAAATCCAGCGCGGTGTTGATCAGCACCACCACCGCCGCGCCCGCGTGGAAACGCCCTTCGTAATAGACGTGGGTGTGCTTGAGGTGATGATCGTCGGCGGCCGAACCACCAAAGTGCGGGATGCTGCCGAAAGCGGCACCGAGCGCCGCCAACACCACTTCCTCGCGACTGGACAGGCCGTCCAGGAGGGTCAAGGCGAAGCTGTGGCCCTTGATCGGCACCAGGGAATCGGCCCGACAGTCCTGCACCAGCCGCTCGACCAGTTGCTGGGCGTCGATCAGACCGAAACGATCCATCTCATCCACCAGGGCGCTAGCGATGGAGAAGCTGCGATGGTCGAATCCGACCGCACTGACGCAGTTGCGGCCATATCCCTGCGGCGTGATTTCCCCGGCGCTGGTGCAACCCACCAGGCGCACACCCCCGAAATACTGCTCCAGTGCATGACCCAGCGCTTCGAGGTCGTATTCGGCCGAACAGAAGAACAGCACGAACCCCAGGTGCGGGTGGATGAGCTGGCGCGCCAGGTCCTGGGCCACGGCCTCCGCCTCGCTGGCCATCGACATGGCGGTGACGACGCCCTCTGCCGGTTCTTCGAGCATCCTCGGTCTCACTCAATAGCCTTGTTCGGGATAGGGAAATTCTACGGAGGGGGTCCGGGACGCCCCATCCTTCTTGGGTAGCGGCGGACTAGTCCGAAGGTAGTGGGCTGGCGGGCGCATACCCTGTAGGGGCGAATTCATTCGCCAAGCAGGCCGAAGGGCTGCCCCTGGGAATCCGATTGGGGTCGCTTCGCAACCCTTGGCGAATAAATTCGCCCCTACAAGAGCACACCGCCCACTGTGTCCCGGAAATAAAAAAGGCGGGAGGACAACAGTCTCTCCCGCCAAAACCGGAGCAATCTCGATCAGGGCTTACCAGGTCAGCACGGCACCCAGGGCAACGGTGTCGGTGTCTTCGTTCTGGGTATCGCCCTCATGGCCATCGATCTCGAACTGGTTGTACTCGGCCACCAGCTTGAGGTTGTCGTTGATGTCGTGGAACAACGCGATACCGCGGGTTTCGTAGTCGGCACCGGTGTTCACCACGCCGTTGCCGTCGTCCTTGGTCTTGCCGTAGGACAGCGCCAGGCGGTTCTTGCCGAAGCGGTAGGAGCCCTGCAGCAAGTAGCCGTCGCTGTCCACTTCGCGCAGGGTCGGCTCGCCGGCGTTGTTGGTGAAGAAGGGGTTGATGCCCTTGGCCTGGAAGCCGGAGCCCACCAGGGTGAAAGCGCCCATCTTGGCCTGCACGCCGTAGCCCAGTCCCTTGGAGGTGACGCTGTCGACGTTGGGGTCGGTGTTTTCCGAGGTCTGGTAGGCACCGTTGACCCAGGAATAGATCTGCGCGCCGCCCAGGTCGAATTCGTAGGTGATCTCGGACTCGAAACGCGGGTTTTCCTGGTAGGCCTTGCCGGTGGGGCTGTCGTCATTGGTGTCCACCGGGTCCATGATGCCCACGGCTGCACGGAGGCCGTCGGTTTTCGGGCTGCGATAGGTGATCTGCGACGTCGGGAACGGATAGGGATAGCCACTGCCGATGTTGCCGAAGGACACGCCGCCGCCATCCACCAGGCCAAGGGTGTCGCTGACCTGGCCGTAGCCGGCGAGCAGTTCATCGAGCAGGATGTTGGAACGCGCGAACAGGCCAAAGTCTTTGCCTACCAATACCTCGCCCCAGTCGCTGCCGGCGGTGCCGTAGAACTGGCGGACGTCGATGGCAGTGGCGGTGCCGTTGGTTTCGCTGTCGTTGATAGTGACCCAGAAGGAAGAACGGGCGCCGAGCTTGAGGTCATCCACCTGCTTGCCCATGTTGAAACCGATCCAGTTGGGCAGGAACCCCATCTTTACCCGCGACTGACGACGGTCGAACTGTTCGCCGTCGCGATCCACGTCGCTGTTGACGTAGAAGGCGTTGACGTAGCCATCCGTGGAGAAAGTGGTCTGGTCCTTGTCGTAGAGGACAATTTCCGCGGCTGCCTGCTGAGTGGCCAGGGCTACCGCTGCCGCGAGGGCGAGGCGGGACATACGGGCTTGGGCGATCTTCTTGTTGTACATGACGCTCTCCGCTGTGGGTTGACGACCGGGCAGGTCAGTCGTGTCGGAGGCGATTATCGAAATGCCCGTGGGGCCGCCATACGCTGCATTGGCAGCGGTTCGCCACTGCTTTGGCCGGGTCGAGCGAGCCACATCGGCAAGGCTTAAGACCGGGCACCCCCAAGGTCGTAGACCCGCGGACCCAGGCACAGCACAAAAGGACGAAGCCCATTCGGGTTCGTCCTTCAGAAGTGCGAAAGGAGTGGATCAGATGAGTCAGTGCCAGCTCGATGCGGGCGCTTCGGCGTTGGCGAGGGCCTGGCAACGCAGACCGGCGATCAGGAACTCCTGCCGTTGCAGCAGATGCGCAGGCTGCAGTCCCGCCAGGGCGCGGCGTACCTGTAGCGAATGGTCGGCCGGCAGGCCCGCCTGGTGATCGAGCCAGCACTGATGGGCATGGGTGGCGAAGCACGTGCCTTGCCGGTCCAACTGCTGGTCGAGAGC
Source organism: Pseudomonas sp. BN414 (assembly GCF_029871275.1). NCBI lineage: Bacteria > Pseudomonadati > Pseudomonadota > Gammaproteobacteria > Pseudomonadales > Pseudomonadaceae > Pseudomonas > Pseudomonas sp. BN414. Next base: position 8,533 of record NZ_SSOL01000060.1, on the reverse strand, counting down.
CTGGACCAGGTCGTGCAGCTGGGCCTGATCGAGGCTTGCCATGCACTCGCGCTGTCGCAGAAGGAATTCCTGGATGTGCTGATAAAGACCGACAGCGCCCTCACGCGGCGACTGTACGGCGAACAGCACGCCTCGATGCCCATCGAACTGCCTGAAGCCACAGGCCAGGGCATAACCCAGCTGCAACTCACCCCGCAGGCGCTGGTGAAAGGCGGGTTCCAGTATGCGCGCCAGGAGGCGCCCAGCGGCTTCGGCTTCCGCGCTGAAGGAGTCAAGGGGATAGAACAGCAGCAACGCCGCTTCACCTTCCACATTCAGTCGATGCCAGGTGCGCCTACCCTCCCCGGCCACCCGGCTGGATATATCTGGCGAACCGGGTAAATCGATATCCACCGCCACATCGCCCAGTCCCAACCCCTGCCAACGCGATCCCCACCAGAAGCGCGCCAGTGATTCAGGATCGAACACGGCAGGTGCTTCCGTCGGTGCATCGTCGAGCACGCCCGGCAGCCGTTGCAGCAACTGGCGGATGGGCAGCTCGCCGGCCTGGCGACGCACTTCGCTTTGCTGCAAACGCGGCCCCTGAGCCAGTGCCCAGAGCGGAGGCGCCTGCAAAACGGGCAGCACGTCGCCGGTAACCTGGCGCAAGGCTCGCACCTCGCCTTGCAGAGCCAGCGTCAAACCGCCACGCGCCGCCTGCAGCCCTCCCTCGACGCCCGCCTGAGCGGCGCCACTCAAGAGCGGTCGCAGCGCTCGCCGCAAGCCATGCGCAAGCCCATCAGGCAATCCGCCTGCACCGGGGCTCCAATGAAGGAAGAGTGCGCCTTGCCCGGGGGCGTCCGGCCGCTCCGGCAACACGGTCATAAGCGATTCGGTCGCTGATGCAGTTACTGTCGGACTCAGGTAGGGATTGGCGGGCGGAAGCTGCCAGCGACTTACGGACGGCGCACCCGAGCAAACGTTCAGCCGCTCCAGATGCAAGGGAAACCCTGCAGACTCCACATTGGGCGCACCGACTGACGTGCTGGTTTCGAGGCGTATCAGGCGTTCTGCTCGCATCTCGTCCAGCAGCGAACGCACATCTGCCTGCTCGGGAAGCCCTGGCGCCATCGCGACGTCCAGCGGGTCCAGGCGATCCATCCTGCCCTGCAGGATTTCCAGCCGCTCCTCCCAGACGCCCGGCCACGGCGCTGAAGCGCGCAGGAAGGCCAGCCAGCTCAGTACTTCCGCCTCCAGTCGAGCGCAATCCGCACCTGGCACCCGATCGAAGTCCATCAGCAACAGGCCCTGCCCGCGATAGGCATAGGAAAGACGCACCTGCACACCGTCGCTCAGTTCGAGAAAGCCGAGCCTTGCTTGCAGGCCACCGGGCGCCTCGTCCTGGATCAGGCTGTCGAGAAAGGCAACGGCGGCTTCCAGAGCGGCACCCTGTTGATCCAGCACGAAGGCCAGCAGAAGTTTTTCGGAGCCGCCTGGTAGCCCGAGCCGAAGCCGGCTCTCACGCAGGGGCAGCAAGGGCGGCGCGTCCGGGACGGACCGATGGTTTCCCACCAGCAGCGGCTCAGCCTGGCGTCGAACGAGTTCGAGTTGCTGGTCCAGCGACTGCGGCGCCACCAATGTCAGGCGCATGCGGCCAGGCTGGTAGTGTTCCCGGTGGAATCGGCGGAGGGTCGGCATGAATGCAGGCGCGTGCAGGTCCAGGCTGGCAGCATTGCCCGCATGGAAATCCGCCAGTGGATGGCCGGGTGCCAGGGCCCACGCCAGCGCGGCTTCGCAGAGGGTCTGCCGGTCCTGCGTACGGGCGCTGTACTCGGCTTGCAGCACGTCACGCTCGCGCCATATGGCCGCCGTTTCCAGCAAAGGATTGACGAGCATGTCCATGAGTCGCGCCAGCGCCTGGTCGAGGTGCGTTGCCGGCACTTCGCAAAAGAAGCGTGTGCGACGCGCCTGAGTGCTGGCATTGACCCGTCCGCCCAGGCGCTGGACGAAGGGAATCAGGCTCTGCTCCGGCGGGAAGTCGCGGCTGCCGAGAAACACGAGATGTTCGAGGAAATGTGCAAGCCCGGGGTACTCGGCCGGCTCGTCATGGCTGCCGCCTTCTATCTCCACCAATACTGCGCCCATCGCTGTACCGGGGCGCTGCATCAGGTGTACCTGAAGGCCGTTCGCCAAGTGCATGTCCTGCGATCGCTGCTGCGCAGTGGATTCGAAATGAAGGGGCATGGCAGGCCGTACCAGATAGGGATCAATCCTAGATTCGAACCCTACCAAAAGGGTAGCAATGCTGCTTTGGAACTAGATCAATGCTGTCTGCGTCCTATTCCTGCAGCGAGATAGCCAATCTCCTACATGCTGTTGAGAGATTTCCCATCACCAGTTACCGCCGTGACTCCATCGCCGTGACAGCCATCTCAAATCGATAATGGCGCATCGCCACATGGACTGATGGCCCAAGCGGAGCACTCATGGACCAGATTCCCGAACAACAAATACCGCAAAGTGAAATTGCCTTGCTGGCCAATATCCTGGCCCTCACCACCCGCAACATGACGGCAATCACCACCCTGCTGGCAAAAGTCACCGCCAACATGGCCGGCTCGACCGACAACAACCTGCAAGCGGCGTCGGTCGGTCTGCTGGACCAGGTAACCGGCCTTGGCCACGACCTCGAGCTGCAATGGGACCTGATCCAGTCACTGGACCGTTTCTGTCCCCTGCTCGCCCGTACGCCGCCGGCGCGCACCTCCCTCGTTACCGAGATCAACATCAGCCAATTACCGCAAAGCCATTAAAATGGCTTGATTTTTGCTCGGCGATCCTTTAGGGTCGCCTCCGTTAGTACCAAGTTGTAAGTCAATCCGGCCTTCCGATCCCTCGCCTCTCACCCCTGAGAAGCCCAACCCAAAGGGACCCGGCCACCCCCGCCGACTCACCGACCGCAACGCCGCCGAAGGCGATGCAGTAAAGCTGTCATGAGCACGCGGTAGATTGACCAGGACTGCCAGCCGAGCCAGACCCTTGCCCGGCGCAGCACCTGGCATCCCAAGTACCAGCTGCCAGAGCTTGATCCCGATCGGGGAACTTCATGCCGGCACCCTTGCTCCGATAAGGATCATCCGACCAGAGTGTGTTACTCGGCGGATTCGGAGCCATTGTCTGGCGGCCCATGGCCGCAAAACGAAGGAAGCAACACGATGACCATCCATCATCAAGCACAAGCTGCAATCAGCACCCTGACCCACGCATTTGCGCCGTTCACCTGCCATATCACCGCCGCTCGCAACGGCAACTTCAGCTTCACCATCGTCAACGAGTTTGGTGTCGCCCGTCACAGCGAGCGTTTGTACCCGGAGCACTATGGCGACGCCGATCATCTGAAGAACGTGATCGACCGGGCACAGAAAGCCCTGACCTGCTGATGCGACAGCCGCAAACGAAAAGCCCCGCCGATGCGGGGCTTTTTCATGGACAGCAAAAACCGCTGGCGTAGGCATCGACTCGACCCGGCTTGAATGACTGCACCGCGACGACCTGTTACCTAAGGACGACAGACCGGGCATAATTCGCCCCTTCAAATCGCCAGCCCAGCGTTTCCATGCGAATTCACGTCACCTTCATCGACCGCGTCGGCATCACCCAGGAGGTCCTGGCCCTGCTCGGCGGCCGCAATCTCAATCTGGATGCGGTCGAGATGGTGCCGCCCAACGTCTACATCGATGCCCCGACCCTCAGCCCGGAAGTACTCGACGAGCTGCGTGAGGCCCTGCATGCGGTGCACGGCGTGCAGGAAGTCACGGTGGTGGACATCCTGCCCGGCCAGCGCCGGCGCCTGCAGCTCGATGCCTTGCTGGCGGCCATGACCGATCCGGTGCTGGCGGTGGACGGCGCGGGCCGCGTCCTGCTGGCCAATCCGGCGCTGATCGCCCTTTACGGTGACGAACCCGAGGGGCAGCCGCTGGCGCAACTGTTTGGCGACGACAGCCTGCACAGCGCCCTGCTGGAGCACAGTTTCCGGCTCCCTCTGCGGGAAATCACCCTCAAGGGCCAGGCGCTGCTGCTGGATGCGGTCCCCATTACCGAAGGCGACCACCTGGCTGGCGCGCTGCTGACCCTGTACCAGCCCAACCGCATCGGCGAGCGCCTCTCGGCCCTGCACCACGACCATGCTGCGGGAGGCTTCGATGCGCTGCTGGGCGACTCGGCGCCCATGGCCACCCTCAAGACTCGCGCCCAGCGCGTGGCGTCACTCGACGCCCCCCTGCTTATCCATGGCGAAACCGGTACCGGCAAGGAACTGGTGGCGCGCGCCTGCCATGCCGCCAGCACCCGGCGCAACCAGCCCTTCCTGGCACTGAACTGCGCGGCACTGCCGGAAAACCTGGCTGAAAGCGAGCTGTTCGGCTATGCACCCGGCGCCTTCACCGGCGCCCAGCGCGGCGGCAAGCCCGGCCTGCTGGAACTGGCTCACCAGGGCACGGTGTTCCTCGACGAAATCGGCGAGATGTCGCCCTACCTGCAGGCCAAGCTGCTGCGCTTCCTCAGCGACGGCAGCTTCCGCCGGGTGGGTGGCGACCGCGAGATCAAGGTGGACGTGCGCATTCTCAGCGCCACTCACCGCAACCTGGAAAAGATGGTCGGCGAAGGCACCTTCCGCGAGGACCTCTTCTACCGCCTCAACGTGCTCAACCTGGAAGTGCCGCCACTTCGCGAGCGGGGGCAGGACATCCTGTTGCTGGCCCGCTTCTTCATGCAGCAGGCCTGCACTCAGATCCAGCGCCCGGCCTGCCGCCTGGCACCCGGCACCTTCCAGGCGCTACTGGGCAACCGCTGGCCGGGCAACGTGCGTCAGCTGCAGAACGTGATCTTCCGCGCGGCAGCCATCTGCGAAAGCAGCCTGGTGGAAATTGGCGACCTGGACATTGCCGGCACCGCCGTGGCGCGGGCGAGCGATGGTGAAGTCAACAGCCTGGAAGAGGCCGTGGAGAACTTCGAGCGGGCGCTGCTGGAGAAGCTCTTCGTTACCTACCCGTCGACCCGTCAGTTGGCGGCGCGCTTGCAAACTTCCCATACAGCCATTGCCCACCGGCTGCGCAAGTATGGGATTCCGGGCAGAAGCTGATCCAATTTCTGGATAAATATCGTATCTGGTTGAATTTAAAAGATTTACAAGCAGATAACTCAATCCATTGTGGGGGCGAATTCATTCGCTGAGCAGGCCGCAGGCCTGCCTTTCGGACGCAAAAGGGGGCCGCTACGCGCCCCTCAGCGAATGAATTCGCCCCCACAAGAAAACAAAGCCTCACGAGTTAATCTATAGCATTACATAAGAATCATAAACTACTGATAAATATGACTTTTTATATAAACACACCTCACATCGTATCGAAATCGCTACAGCGTAATGATTTCGATACGAAACACTGAAACCCGCACCACGCTTGCCTCTCCTATGTTCGCCTGGCACCGCACCCGGTGACCTGTAGCGAATTCAGTACAGTAAAACTCATCCCGATTCTTCATAAACACACCCAATGCCTTGATAGATAAGGCTTTCAGCCTTCTGGCACTGCCCTTGCTAAAGGCCGGGCAACAGCGCGCGGCCATGACCGCGTGCGGGGCTAAGCGCCTGGCAGAAGAAACAGGCGCGACATACGAGTTGAGGACCAAGAATGAGCAATTTGCGTTTCACCGCCGACCACGAATGGCTGCGCCTTGAAGCAGACGGCAGCGTCACCGTTGGTATTACCGAGTACGCGCAGGACGCGTTGGGCGATGTGGTCTTCGTCCAACTCCCGGAACTGCAGGCCTACGCCCAAGGCGCAGAAGTCGCCGTACTGGAATCGGTGAAGGCCGCCAGCAACATCGTCATGCCGCTGGACGGCGAAGTGATCGAAGTGAACCAGCAACTGGCCGACAGCCCCGAACTGGTCAACGAAGAGCCGCTCGGCAAAGGCTGGTTCTTCCGCATGCAGCTGGCCGACGCCAGCATCCTCGACGGCCTCCTCGACCAGGCCGGCTACGAAAATCTGCTGAAAGCCAACGGCTGAGGAAAGACCATGAGCATCGAAACCCCGGCCCTCGCCACCACCAACGAATTCATCGCCCGCCACATTGGCCCGCGCGACGCCGACACCAAGGCCATGCTGACCCTGCTCGGCTATGAGGACATCGAAGCCCTCTCCGCCAGCGTCATCCCCGACAGCATCAAGGGCACCAGCGTGCTCGACCTGCCGGCCGGCCAGGGTGAGGCCGAAGCGCTCGCCGCGATCAAGGCCATCGCCGCGAAGAACCAGCTGTTCAAGAGCTACATCGGCCAGGGCTACTACCCCTGCCACACCCCCAGCCCGATCCTGCGCAACCTGCTGGAAAACCCGGCCTGGTACACCGCCTACACCCCCTACCAGCCGGAAATCTCCCAGGGTCGCCTGGAAGCCCTGCTGAACTTCCAGACCCTGGTCAGCGACCTCTCCGGCCTGCCGGTGGCCAACGCCTCCCTGCTCGACGAAGGCACCGCCGCCGCCGAAGCCATGACCTTCTGCAAGCGCCTGGCGAAGAACAAGGCCAGCCACGCCTTCTTCGCCTCGCAGCACTGCCACCCGCAGACCCTCGACGTGCTGCGCACCCGTGCCGAGCCGCTGGGCATCGAGGTGGTGATCGGCGACGAGCGTGAGCTGACCGACGCCAGCGCCTACTTCGGCGCCCTGCTGCAGTACCCCGCCGCCAACGGCGATGTCTTCGACTACCGCGAACTGGTGGCACGCTTCCACGCCGCCGGCGCCCTGGTCGCCGTCGCCGCCGACCTGCTCGCCCTGACCCTGCTGACCCCGCCCGGCGAGTTCGGCGCCGACGTCGCCCTCGGCAGCGCTCAGCGCTTCGGCGTGCCGCTCGGCTTCGGTGGCCCGCACGCGGCCTACTTCGCCACCCGCGACAGCTTCAAGCGCGACATGCCCGGCCGCCTGGTCGGCGTCTCCATCGACCGCCACGGCCAGCCGGCCCTGCGCCTGGCCATGCAGACCCGCGAGCAGCACATCCGCCGCGAGAAGGCCACCAGCAACATCTGCACCGCGCAGGTGCTGCTGGCCAACATCGCCAGCATGTACGCCGTCTACCACGGCCCGCAGGGCCTGACCCGCATCGCCAACCGCGTGCACCAGCTGACCGCGATCCTGGCCCAGGGCCTGGCCAAGCTGGGCTTCACTGTCGAGCAGGAAAGCTTCTTCGACACCCTGACCCTGGCCACCGGCAGCAAGACCGCCGAGCTGCACGCCCAGGCCCGCGCCCAGCGCCTCAACCTGCGTGAAGTGGACGCCGTCCGCCTCGGCCTGTCCCTGGACGAGACCACCACCCAAGCCGACGTCGAGCAGCTCTGGGCGCTGTTCGCCAACGGCCAGGCCCTGCCGGCCTTCGCCGCGCTGGCCGCCAAGGTCGCCAGCCGCCTGCCGGCCGCCCTGCTGCGCCAGAGCGCGATCCTCAGCCACCCGGTGTTCAACCGCTACCACTCGGAAACCGAGCTGATGCGCTACCTGCGCAAGCTCGCCGACAAGGACCTGGCGCTGGACCGCAGCATGATCCCGCTGGGTTCCTGCACCATGAAGCTGAACGCCGCGAGCGAAATGATCCCGGTGACCTGGGCCGAGTTCGGCGCCCTGCACCCCTTCGCCCCCGCCGAGCAGAGCGCCGGCTACCAGGAACTGACCAGCGAGCTGGAAGCCATGCTCTGCCAGGCCACCGGCTATGACGCCGTATCCCTGCAGCCCAACGCCGGCTCCCAGGGCGAGTACGCCGGCCTGCTGGCGATTCGCGCCTACCACCTCAGCCGTGGCGACGACCAGCGCGACATCTGCCTGATCCCGCAATCGGCCCACGGCACCAACCCCGCCACCGCCAGCATGGTCGGCATGCGCGTGGTGGTGACCGCCTGCGACGCCCGCGGCAACGTCGACATCGCCGACCTCAAGGCCAAGGCCGAGGAGCACAAGGACCGCCTCGCCGCGCTGATGATCACCTACCCGTCGACCCACGGCGTGTTCGAGGAAGGCATCCGCGAGATCTGCGAGGTCATCCACGCCAACGGCGGCCAGGTGTACATCGACGGCGCCAACATGAACGCCATGGTCGGCCTCTGCGCCCCGGGCCAGTTCGGCGGCGACGTCTCGCACCTGAACCTGCACAAGACCTTCTGCATCCCCCACGGCGGCGGCGGCCCGGGCGTCGGCCCGATCGGCGTGAAGGCCCACCTGGCGCCCTTCCTGCCCGGCCACGCGCACATGGCGCGCAAAGAGGGCGCGGTCAGCGCGGCGCCCTTCGGCAGCGCCAGCATCCTGCCAATCACCTGGATGTACATCCGCATGATGGGCGGCGACGGCCTGCGCCGCGCCACCCAGATGGCGATCCTCAACGCCAACTACATCGCCCGCCGCCTGGAAGAGCACTACCCGGTGCTCTACACCGGCAGCAACGGCCTGGTGGCCCACGAGTGCATCCTCGACCTGCGCCCGCTCAAGGACACCAGCGGCATCAGCGTCGACGACGT
>NZ_SSOL01000059.1:0-5415 GCF_029871275.1 Pseudomonas sp. BN414 | reverse complement strand
TTCAGCATTCGATGATGTTCACGGCGAGGCCGCCGCGGGCGGTTTCCTTGTATTTGCTCTTCATGTCGGCGCCGGTCTGGCGCATGGTGCGGATCACCTTGTCGAGCGAGATGAAGTGCTGGCCGTCGCCGCGCAGGGCCATGCGTGCGGCGTTGATGGCCTTCACCGAGCCCATCGCGTTGCGCTCGATGCAGGGCACCTGGACCAGGCCGCCGACCGGGTCGCAGGTCAGCCCGAGGTTGTGTTCCATGCCGATCTCGGCGGCGTTCTCGACCTGCTGCGGGGTGCCGCCGAGGACTTCGCAGAGCGCGCCGGCGGCCATCGAGCAGGCCACGCCGACCTCGCCCTGGCAGCCGACTTCGGCGCCGGAGATGGAGGCGTTTTCCTTGTAGAGGATGCCGATGGCGGCGGCGGTGAGCAGGAAGCGCTCGACGCCGTCGTCGTTGGCGCCGGGCACGAAGCGGCTGTAGTAGTGCAGCACCGCCGGGACGATGCCGGCCGCGCCGTTGGTGGGTGCGGTGACCACGCGGCCGCCGGTGGCGTTTTCTTCGTTCACCGCCAGGGCATAGAGGTTGACCCAGTCGAGCACGGAGAGGCTGTCGCGCAGGCTGGCTTCCGGGGTTTCGCTGAGCTGGCGGTAGAGCGCGGCGGCGCGGCGCTTGACCTTCAGCCCTCCGGGCATGATGCCTTCCTTGCGGCAGCCAGCCTTCACGCAGTCCTGCATCACCTGCCAGATCTTCATCAGCCCGGCGCTGGTCTCGTCCGGGGTGCGCCAGGCCTTTTCGTTCTCGCGCATCAGGCCGCTGATGGCGAGTCCGCTGGCGGCGCAGTGGGCGAGCATGTCCTTGCCGGTCTTGAACGGGTAGGGCAGCGGCGTGCGGTCTTCGACGATGCGGTCCAGGCCGGCGGCTTCCTCGTCGACGACGAAACCGCCGCCCACCGAGTAGTACTCGCGGGAGCGGATCTGGATGCCGGCGGCATCGAAGGCGCGGAAGATCATGCCGTTGGGGTGGTAGGGGAGCGGCTTGCGGATCAGCGCCAGGTGCTCCTTTTCCACGAAGGGGATCGACCGTTCCCCCAGCAGGTTGATGGACCCGATTTCCCGAATGGTCGCCAGGCGCAGTTCTACCGTGCTGGTGTCCACCAGGTCCGGTTGTTCGCCTTCCAGTCCGAGCAGCACAGCCTTGTCGCTGCCGTGGCCCTTGCCGGTGGCGCCGAGGGAGCCATACAGCTCCGCCCGGACGCTGGCCACCCGCTCCAGCAGGTGGTCCCGTTTCAGTCCCTCGGCGAAACGCGCGGCGGCGCGCATCGGCCCCACGGTGTGGGAGCTGGAGGGGCCGATGCCCACCTTGAACAGATCGAAAACGCTGAGCGACATATCTCGACTCCCGGAAGAGGGATCAGGCCGGGTATACCGGGAAGCGGGTGCAGAGCGCCGCGACCTGCTTGGCCACCTGGGCCTCGACATCGGCATCGCCGAGGTGGTCGAGGATGTCGCAGATCCAGCTCGCGAGGGCGCGGCACTCCGGCTCCTCGAAGCCACGGGTGGTCACCGCCGGGGTGCCGATGCGCAGGCCCGAGGTCACGAAGGGCGACTGCGGGTCGTTCGGCACGGCGTTCTTGTTCACGGTGATGTGGGCACGGCCGAGGGCGGCGTCGGCATCCTTGCCGGTGATGCCCTGGCGGATCAGGCTGACCAGGAACAGGTGGTTGTCGGTACCGCCGGAGACCACGTCGTAGCCACGCTCGACGAATACCTTGGCCATGGACTGGGCGTTCTTGATCACCTGGGCCTGGTAGTCCTTGAAGTCGGGCTCCAGCGCTTCCTTGAAGCACACCGCCTTGGCGGCGATCACGTGCATCAGCGGTCCACCCTGGGCGCCGGGGAAGACGGCGGAGTTCAGCTTCTTCTCGATCTCATCGTTCTTGCGCGCCAGGATCAGGCCGCCACGGGGGCCGCGCAGGGTCTTGTGGGTGGTGGTGGTGACCACGTCGGCGTAAGGCAGCGGGTTCGGGTACAGGCCAGCGGCGACCAGGCCAGCGACGTGGGCCATGTCGACGAACAGCAGCGCACCGACCTTGTCGGCGATGGCGCGGAAGCGCGGGAAGTCCAGGGTCTTGGAGTAGGCGGAGAAGCCGGCGACGATCATCTTCGGCTTGTGCTCCAAAGCCAGACGCTCGACTTCGTCGTAGTCGATCAGGCCATTGCCATCGATGCCGTATTGCACGGCGTTATAGAGCTTGCCGGAGGAGGAGACCTTGGCGCCGTGGGTCAGGTGGCCGCCGTGGGCGAGGCTCATGCCGAGGATGGTGTCACCGGCGTTCAGCAGGGCCAGGTAGACGGCGCTGTTGGCCTGGGACCCGGAGTGCGGCTGGACGTTGGCGTAGTCGGCGCCGAACAGTTGCTTGGCGCGGTCGATGGCCAACTGCTCGACCTTGTCGACGAACTCGCAGCCACCGTAGTAGCGCTTGCCCGGATAGCCTTCGGCGTACTTGTTGGTCAGCTCGCTGCCTTGGGCCTGCATCACCTGCGGGCTGGTGTAGTTCTCGGAGGCGATCAGCTCGATATGGTCTTCCTGGCGCTGGGCCTCGCGGCGGATGGCGTCGAACAGGGCGGGGTCGAAGTCGGAGAGGGTCAGGCTCTTGTGGAACATGGTGGTTTTCCTTCTTGTTCGGTATCGGATTGGTAGAGCCCTTGTGGGGGCGAATTCATTCGCTAAGCAGGCCGCAGGCCTGCCCAACGACGTTGTCCGAGGGCTGCTGCGCAGCCCATAGCGAATGAATTCGCCCCCACAGAGTTCGCGCCGGTTGTACTCAAGCGTCCTGGTAGGCCTCGATGGACGGGCAGGCGCAGACCAGGTTGCGGTCGCCATGGACGTTGTCTACGCGGCCCACCGGCGGCCAGTACTTGCCGTCCACCAGGCTGGCGCTGGGGTACACGGCGAGTTCGCGGCTGTAGCGGTGGGTCCACTCGCCGACCAGTTCCTGGGCGGTGTGCGGGGCGTTCTTCAGCGGGTTGTCGTCCTTGTCCAGCTCACCGGCCTCGACCGCACGGATTTCCTCGCGGATGCGGATCATGGCGTCGCAGAAGCGGTCCAGCTCTTCCTTCGACTCGCTCTCGGTGGGCTCGATCATCAGCGTGCCGGGCACCGGGAAGCTCATGGTCGGGGCGTGGAAGCCGTAGTCGATCAGGCGCTTGGCGACGTCGTCGACGCTGATGCCGCTGGTGTCCTTGAGCGGGCGCAGGTCGAGGATGCACTCGTGGGCCACCAGGCCGTTGCTGCCGGTGTAGAGCACCGGGTAGTGCTCTTCCAGGCGGCGGGCGATGTAGTTGGCGTTGAGGATCGCCATCTGGGTGGCGCGGCGCAGGCCGTCGCCGCCCATCATGCGGATGTACATCCAGGTGATTGGCAGGATGCTGGCGCTGCCGAAGGGCGCCGCGCTGACCGCGCCCTCTTTGCGCGCCATGTGCGCGTGGCCGGGCAGGAAGGGCGCCAGGTGGGCCTTCACGCCGATCGGGCCGACGCCCGGGCCGCCGCCGCCGTGGGGGATGCAGAAGGTCTTGTGCAGGTTCAGGTGCGAGACGTCGCCGCCGAACTGGCCCGGGGCGCAGAGGCCGACCATGGCGTTCATGTTGGCGCCGTCGATGTACACCTGGCCGCCGTTGGCGTGGATGACCTCGCAGATCTCGCGGATGCCTTCCTCGAACACGCCGTGGGTCGACGGGTAGGTGATCATCAGCGCGGCGAGGCGGTCCTTGTGCTCCTCGGCCTTGGCCTTGAGGTCGGCGATGTCGACGTTGCCGCGGGCGTCGCAGGCGGTCACCACCACGCGCATGCCGACCATGCTGGCGGTGGCGGGGTTGGTGCCGTGGGCCGATTGCGGGATCAGGCAGATGTCGCGCTGGTCGTCGCCACGGCTGAGGTGGTAGGCGCGAATCGCCAGCAGGCCGGCGTACTCGCCCTGGGAGCCGGCGTTGGGCTGCAGGGATACGGCGTCATAGCCGGTGGCCTGGCAGAGCATGGCTTCCAGCTCGCTGGTCAGTTCCTGGTAGCCGGCGCTCTGCTCGGCGGGGGCGAAGGGGTGCAGGGCGCCGAACTCGGCCCAGGTCACCGGGATCATTTCGCTCGCGGCGTTCAGCTTCATGGTGCAGGAACCCAGCGGGATCATGCTGCGGTCCAGCGCCAGGTCCTTGTCGGCGAGCTTGCGCAGGTAGCGCATCAGCTCGGTTTCCGAGTGGTAGCGGTTGAACACCGGGTGGCTGAGGATCGCGCTCTGGCGCAGCAGGGCGGCCGGCAGGCGGCTGGCGACCTTGGCGGCCAGCGCGGCGAAGGCCGGCAGGGCCTGGCCGTTGGCGAACAGCGCCCAGAGCTGCTCGACGTCGGCTTGGGTGGTGGTCTCGTCCAGGGACAGGCCGAGGCGGACGGCGTCCACTTCACGCAGGTTGAGGCGCTGGGCGCGGGCCTGGGCGTGCAGCTCGGCGGTCTTGCTGCCGGTGGCCAGGGTCAGGGTGTCGAAGAAGCTTTCCTGCTCGACAGTGAAGCCCAGCTTGGCCAGGCCCTGGGCCAGGATCGCGGTCAGCTGGTGCACGCGGTTGGCGATGCGGGTCAGGCCCTGCGGGCCGTGGTAGACGGCGTACATGCTGGCGATGTTGGCCAGCAGCACCTGCGCGGTGCAGATGTTGCTGGTGGCCTTCTCGCGGCGGATGTGCTGCTCGCGGGTCTGCATGGCCAGGCGCAGGGCCGGCTGGCCGTGGCGGTCGATGGAGACGCCGACCAGGCGGCCGGGCATGTCGCGCTTGAAGCTGTCGCGGGTGGCGAAGTAGGCCGCGTGCGGGCCACCGAAGCCGAGCGGCACGCCGAAGCGCTGAGCGCTGCCGAGGGCGACGTCGGCGCCGAACTCGCCGGGCGGGGTCAGCAGGGTCAGGGCGAGCAGGTCGGCGGCGACGGCGACCAGGGCGCCGGCGGCGTGGAAGCGTGCCACCAGTTCGCGGTAGTCGAAGACATCGCCGTTGGCGGCGGGGTACTGCAGCAGGGCGCCGAAGTAGGCGCTGGCGTCGGTCAGCTCACGCTCGTCGCCGATCACCACCTCGATGCCCAGCGGCTCGGCACGGGTGCGCAGCACGTCGAGGGTCTGCGGGTGGCAGTGCTGCGAGGCGAAGAAGGCGTGGCTGGCCTTGTTCTTCGCCAGGCGCTTGCAGAAGGTCATGGCTTCGGCGGCGGCGGTGCCTTCGTCGAGCAGGGAGGCGTTGGCCACCGGCAGGCCGGAGAGGTCGCTGACCAGGGTCTGGAAGTTCAGCAGGGCTTCCAGGCGACCCTGGGAGATTTCCGGCTGGTAGGGGGTGTAGGCGGTGTACCAGGCCGGGTTTTCCAGCAGGTTGCGCAGGATCGGGCTGGGGGTGTGGCAGGGGTAGTA
>NZ_SSOL01000058.1:0-4162 GCF_029871275.1 Pseudomonas sp. BN414 | reverse complement strand
TTCAGCATTCGATGATGTTCACGGCGAGGCCGCCGCGGGCGGTTTCCTTGTATTTGCTCTTCATGTCGGCGCCGGTCTGGCGCATGGTGCGGATCACCTTGTCGAGCGAGATGAAGTGCTGGCCGTCGCCGCGCAGGGCCATGCGTGCGGCGTTGATGGCCTTCACCGAGCCCATCGCGTTGCGCTCGATGCAGGGCACCTGGACCAGGCCGCCGACCGGGTCGCAGGTCAGCCCGAGGTTGTGTTCCATGCCGATCTCGGCGGCGTTCTCGACCTGCTGCGGGGTGCCGCCGAGGACTTCGCAGAGCGCGCCGGCGGCCATCGAGCAGGCCACGCCGACCTCGCCCTGGCAGCCGACTTCGGCGCCGGAGATGGAGGCGTTTTCCTTGTAGAGGATGCCGATGGCGGCGGCGGTGAGCAGGAAGCGCTCGACGCCGTCGTCGTTGGCGCCGGGCACGAAGCGGCTGTAGTAGTGCAGCACCGCCGGGACGATGCCGGCCGCGCCGTTGGTGGGTGCGGTGACCACGCGGCCGCCGGTGGCGTTTTCTTCGTTCACCGCCAGGGCATAGAGGTTGACCCAGTCGAGCACGGAGAGGCTGTCGCGCAGGCTGGCTTCCGGGGTTTCGCTGAGCTGGCGGTAGAGCGCGGCGGCGCGGCGCTTGACCTTCAGCCCTCCGGGCATGATGCCTTCCTTGCGGCAGCCAGCCTTCACGCAGTCCTGCATCACCTGCCAGATCTTCATCAGCCCGGCGCTGGTCTCTTCCGGGCTGCGCCAGGCCTTCTCGTTCTCGCGCATCAGACTGCTGATGGACAGCCCGCTGGCACTGGATTGGGCGAGCATCTCCTTGCCGGTCTTGAACGGGTAGGGCAGCGGTGTGCGGTCTTCGACGATGCGGTCGAGGCCGGCCGCCTCCTCGTCGACGACGAAGCCGCCGCCCACCGAGTAGTACTCGCGCGCGCGGATCTGGATGCCGGCCTCGTCGAAGGCGCGGAAGATCATGCCGTTGGGGTGGTAGGGGAGCGGCTTCCTGATCAGCGCCAGGTGCTCCTTTTCCACGAAGTGGATCGACTTCTCGCCGCCGAGAAGCAGTTCGCCGCTCTGGCGGATGCGCGCCAGGCGCTCATCCACGCTTTCCGTATCCACGGTATCCGGTTGTTCGCCTTCCAGTCCGAGCAGAACGGCCTTGTCGCTGCCGTGGCCCTTGCCGGTGGCGCCGAGGGAGCCGTACAGCTCGACTTTCAGGCTGTGGGTGTTGGCCAGCAGGTTCTCACGGCGCAGGCCATCGACGAATCGCGCGGCGGCGCGCATCGGGCCCACGGTGTGGGAGCTGGAGGGGCCAATGCCGATCTTGAACAGGTCGAAGACGCTGAGGGACATGTCGCGCTCCTGAGCGATTGCTCGGCTTTTCTTATTAGTCAGCGTAGACAGCACAGCGGATCGGGCCCGAAGGGCCGACCGCCGTGCTCCTTGTCTTGCGTCCGGTCGCTGTAGGAGCGAGCTTGCTCGCGAATGGCTCTGGCAGAGCTTTGCCAGCAAGCTGGCTCCTACAGGGGGCGCGGATCAGGCGTCCTGGTAGGCCTCGATGGACGGGCAGGCGCAGACCAGGTTGCGGTCGCCGTAGACGTTGTCCACGCGGCCCACCGGCGGCCAGTACTTGCCGTCCACCAGGCTGGCGCTGGGGTACACGGCCAGTTCGCGGCTGTAGCGGTGGGTCCACTCGCCGACCAGTTCCAGGGCGGTGTGCGGGGCGTTCTTCAGCGGGTTGTCGTCCTTGTCCAGTTCGCCGGCCTCGACCGCGCGGATTTCCTCGCGGATGCGGATCATGGCGTCGCAGAAGCGGTCCAGCTCTTCCTTCGATTCGCTCTCGGTGGGCTCGATCATCAGCGTACCGGGCACCGGGAAGCTCATGGTCGGGGCGTGGAAGCCGTAGTCGATCAGGCGCTTGGCAACGTCGTCGACGCTGATGCCGCTGGTGTCCTTGAGCGGGCGCAGGTCGAGGATGCACTCGTGGGCCACCAGGCCGTTGCTGCCGGTGTAGAGCACCGGGTAGTGCTCTTCCAGGCGGCGGGCGATGTAGTTGGCGTTGAGGATCGCCATCTGGGTGGCGCGGCGCAGGCCGTCGCCGCCCATCATGCGGATGTACATCCAGGTGATTGGCAGGATGCTGGCGCTGCCGAAGGGCGCCGCGCTGACCGCGCCCTCTTTGCGCGCCATGTGCGCGTGGCCGGGCAGGAAGGGCGCCAGGTGGGCCTTCACGCCGATCGGGCCGACGCCCGGGCCGCCGCCGCCGTGGGGGATGCAGAAGGTCTTGTGCAGGTTCAGGTGCGAGACGTCGCCGCCGAACTGGCCCGGGGCGCAGAGGCCGACCATGGCGTTCATGTTGGCGCCGTCGATGTACACCTGGCCGCCGTTGGCGTGGATGACCTCGCAGATCTCGCGGATGCCTTCCTCGAACACGCCGTGGGTCGACGGGTAGGTGATCATCAGCGCGGCGAGGCGGTCCTTGTGCTCCTCGGCCTTGGCCTTGAGGTCGGCGATGTCGACGTTGCCGCGGGCGTCGCAGGCGGTCACCACCACGCGCATGCCGACCATGCTGGCGGTGGCGGGGTTGGTGCCGTGGGCCGATTGCGGGATCAGGCAGATGTCGCGCTGGTCGTCGCCACGGCTGAGGTGGTAGGCGCGAATCGCCAGCAGGCCGGCGTACTCGCCCTGGGAGCCGGCGTTGGGCTGCAGGGATACGGCGTCATAGCCGGTGGCCTGGCAGAGCATGGCTTCCAGCTCGCTGGTCAGTTCCTGGTAGCCGGCGCTCTGCTCGGCGGGGGCGAAGGGGTGCAGGGCGCCGAACTCGGCCCAGGTCACCGGGATCATTTCGCTCGCGGCGTTCAGCTTCATGGTGCAGGAACCCAGCGGGATCATGCTGCGGTCCAGCGCCAGGTCCTTGTCGGCGAGCTTGCGCAGGTAGCGCATCAGCTCGGTTTCCGAGTGGTAGCGGTTGAACACCGGGTGGCTGAGGATCGCGCTCTGGCGCAGCAGGGCGGCCGGCAGGCGGCTGGCGACCTTGGCGGCCAGCGCGGCGAAGGCCGGCAGGGCCTGGCCGTTGGCGAACAGCGCCCAGAGCTGCTCGACGTCGGCTTGGGTGGTGGTCTCGTCCAGGGACAGGCCGAGGCGGACGGCGTCCACTTCACGCAGGTTGAGGCGCTGGGCGCGGGCCTGGGCGTGCAGCTCGGCGGTCTTGCTGCCGGTGGCCAGGGTCAGGGTGTCGAAGAAGCTTTCCTGCTCGACAGTGAAGCCCAGCTTGGCCAGGCCCTGGGCCAGGATCGCGGTCAGCTGGTGCACGCGGTTGGCGATGCGGGTCAGGCCCTGCGGGCCGTGGTAGACGGCGTACATGCTGGCGATGTTGGCCAGCAGCACCTGCGCGGTGCAGATGTTGCTGGTGGCCTTCTCGCGGCGGATGTGCTGCTCGCGGGTCTGCATGGCCAGGCGCAGGGCCGGCTGGCCGTGGCGGTCGATGGAGACGCCGACCAGGCGGCCGGGCATGTCGCGCTTGAAGCTGTCGCGGGTGGCGAAGTAGGCCGCGTGCGGGCCACCGAAGCCGAGCGGCACGCCGAAGCGCTGAGCGCTGCCGAGGGCGACGTCGGCGCCGAACTCGCCGGGCGGGGTCAGCAGGGTCAGGGCGAGCAGGTCGGCGGCGACGGCGACCAGGGCGCCGGCGGCGTGGAAGCGTGCCACCAGTTCGCGGTAGTCGAAGACATCGCCGTTGGCGGCGGGGTACTGCAGCAGGGCGCCGAAGTAGGCGCTGGCGTCGGTCAGCTCACGCTCGTCGCCGATCACCACCTCGATGCCCAGCGGCTCGGCACGGGTGCGCAGCACGTCGAGGGTCTGCGGGTGGCAGTGCTGCGAGGCGAAGAAGGCGTGGCTGGCCTTGTTCTTCGCCAGGCGCTTGCAGAAGGTCATGGCTTCGGCGGCGGCGGTGCCTTCGTCGAGCAGGGAGGCGTTGGCCACCGGCAGGCCGGAGAGGTCGCTGACCAGGGTCTGGAAGTTCAGCAGGGCTTCCAGGCGACCCTGGGAGATTTCCGGCTGGTAGGGGGTGTAGGCGGTGTACCAGGCCGGGTTTTCCAGCAGGTTGCGCAGGATCGGGCTGGGGGTGTGGCAGGGGTAGTA
>NZ_SSOL01000057.1:0-45703 GCF_029871275.1 Pseudomonas sp. BN414 | reverse complement strand
GCCAGGCCACCGCGCGAGGTTTCCTTGTACTTGTCGTGCATGTCGGCGCCGGTGTCGCGCATGGTGCGGATCACCTGGTCCAGCGAGATGAAGTGCTCGCCGTCGCCGCGCAGGGCCATCTGCGCCGCGTTGATCGCCTTCACCGCGGCAATCGCGTTGCGCTCGATGCAGGGCACCTGCACCAGCCCGCCCACCGGATCGCAGGTCAGCCCGAGGTTGTGTTCCAGGCCGATCTCGGCGGCGTTCTCCAGCTGCGCCGGGGTCGCCCCCAGCACTTCCGCCAACCCCGCGGCCGCCATCGCGCAGGCCGAGCCGACTTCGCCCTGGCAGCCGACTTCGGCGCCGGAGATCGAGGCGTTTTTCTTGCAGAGGATGCCGACGGCGGCTGCGCCGAGGAAGAAGTGCACCACGTCGTCGTCGGTGGCCTCGGGGTTGAAGCGCATGTAGTAGTGCAGCACCGCCGGGATGATTCCGGCCGCGCCGTTGGTGGGTGCGGTGACCATGCGCCCGCCGGCGGCGTTTTCCTCGTTCACCGCCAGGGCGTAGAGGTTGACCCATTCCATGGCGCTCATGGTGCTGCCGATCACGTTGGGCTTGCCCAGCTCCTGCAGGCTGCGGTGCAGCTTCGCCGCGCGCCGGCGCACATTGAGCCCGCCGGGGAGGATGCCTTCGTGACCGAGGCCGTTGGTCACGCATTCCTGCATGGCGTCCCACAGTTTCAGCAGCCCGCTACGAATCTCCGCCTCGCTGCGCCAGGCCTTCTCGTTGGCCAGCATCAGCTCGGAGATGCGCAGGTTGTGGCGCTGGCAAAGCTCCAGCAGCTCTTCGGCGCTGGAGAAGTCGTAGGGCAGTGCGGTGGCGTCCTGGTCCAGCTGGCCGGACTTCGCCTGGGCCTCGTCGACGACGAAGCCGCCGCCGATGGAGTAGTAGGTGTCGCGGTGCAGTTCACCCGCCGCGCCTTCGACGATCAGGGTCATGGCGTTGGGGTGGTACGGCAGGTTCTCGTCCAGCAACAGCAGGTCGCGGTTCCAGTCGAAGGCCACCGGGTGACTGCCATCGAGCCGCAGTTCGCGGCTTTCCCGCAGCGCCTCGATGCGCGGGGCGATCTGCTTCGGGTCGACGCGGTCCGGCCACTCGCCCATCAGCCCGATCAGGGTCGCGCGGTCGGTGCCGTGGCCGACACCGGTGGCCGACAGCGAGCCGTACAGGCGCACCTCGACGCGCGTCACCTGGGCCAGCAGGCCGCGCTCGCGCAGTGCCGTGGCGAACAGCGCCGCCGCCCGCATCGGGCCCACGGTGTGCGAGCTGGAAGGGCCGATACCGATCTTGAACAGGTCGAACACGCTGATGGCCATGCAGGTTCCCCGCTTGGAGGCAATTTAGGAGCGATGTGTGGGGGCGAATTCATTCGCGAATCAGGCCGCGGGCCTGCCCTGCAGGATTCTCCCGATCCCGCCTCAGCGAAATCTGTCTGTATCCGACTCGAAAATGTACCGGCGCACCGCCTCGCCCACAGAAACCGGGGATCATGCTGTGGATAAGCTGTAGAGCCACCGCCCGACCCCTTGCGCCACGCTGCTTGCAGCGAAATGGTCATTTCTTGAGCTATTTCAGGCGCTTGCCGAAACAGCTGCCCCCAGAATCTGTGCAGCGGGCTGTGGATAAGGTGTGTGTGTCGATGCCGAACGGCGGCGCTGCGGGACCTGCGAAGAAATGATCAAAAAACAACCAAATTAAACGCGCGATTAAATTTTGTAACCCCTACGGACCCCATCCAAAGCGGCTGGTATAACTGATTGCGTTCAAATAATGACCACCTCAGAACCCGACACCCTGTTCCAGTCACACTCCTGATTCATATCGAGACCACCATGACTCGACCCGATGCCCGGCCTCGGCGGTTGCGGCTGCCCGATGGCCGTATCCTCGCCTACCAGCTCTATGGCGCCAGCGATGGCCGCCCGCTCTATTACTTCCACGGTTTTCCTGGCAGCCGCCTGCAGGCCGCGCTGCACCATGAACAGGCGCTGGCCGCCAATGTCTGCGTGGTAGCGGCGGAGCGACCGGGCTTTGGTTGGTCCGACTACCAGCCCGGGCGCAACATCCTCGACTGGGCCAATGACGTTGCCTTCATGGCCGACACCCTCGGACATCAGCGCTTCGGGGTGCTCGGCGTGTCGTGCGGCGGTCCCTACGCACTGGCCTGTGCCCATCGGTTGGGCGAGCGCCTGGATTATGTTGGGTTGCTGGCCGGCATGGGGCCGATGGACATCCCCGCACTGCGCACGGCGCAACTGCCCGCACTCAAGGTGATGTTCGGCCTCGCGCGCGTCCATCCCCGGCTGGCCGGTCCGCTGCTGGCACTGGACCGGCTGATGTTCCTGCGCAATCCGGCGCGCGCTTTGAAAGCCCTCGCCGGACTCCTGGCCGAACCGGATCGCCAGTTGCTGGCCGCCGATCCACAGACGGCGGAAGACTTCGCGGACTTTCTGACCGAGGCCTATCGCCAGGGCGTTCAGGGTGCCTGCCTGGAAGCCGCGCTGATCGCATCGCCGCGCCCTTTCGGGCTGGAAGACATCCGGACACCGGTGCACCTCTACCAAAGCGGCCTCGACCGCCACGTGCCCGAAGCCATGGGCCGCCACCTGCAGGCGCATCTGCCCTGCGCCAATCTGCGTCTTTATCCACAGGAAGGACACCTTTCCATCGTGATCAACCAGTTCCCGCAGGTGCTGGTGGACTTCGAACATTCCCGACAGAACGAGGCAGCCTGACATGACCGATACGCTCACCTACCGCGGCGCCGTCTACCCCTGGCACTGCGATCACATGGGCCACATGAACGTGATGTGGTACGTCGGCAAGTTCGATGAAGCGACCTGGCAGCTCTTCACCTTGCTCGGTCTTGCGCCATCGCGGCTGCGCGGCGAGAACGCGGGGATGGCGGCAGTGGAACAGCGGATCGAGTACCGGCGCGAGTTGCATGCCGGAGACGTGGTTTCCATTCATTCGCGGGTGCTGGAGATGAAGGACAAGTCGATCCGCTTCTGCCACGAAATGCGCAATGACGAGACCGGTGAAATTGCCGCCGTCACGACCCTGGTGGGCGTGCACCTGGATACCCAGGCGCGCAAGGCCCGCGCGTTCCCGGAAGATGTCCGCGCGCGGGCGGCGGCCTGGGAGCCGGTCGACTGACCACTATCCCCACAAAACGTGGACGTTCCTGTGGACAAACTGTGGGAGCGGCCACGCAGCCCGCGTAATGCCTGGGCTGCAGCCGATCGATCAAATTATGATCAGCCGTTCAGCTGACTCAGGCAGGACTGGGACACCTTGATCAGGCGCTGCTGGGTCTGATCGGGCAAGGGGGTTTTCTGGGTCTTGAGTTCTTCAAGCTCGGCAGTGCTGAACTCAGTGCTGACCTGGTCAGCGGCGCAACTGCAATAACGCTGCAGCTTGTCGCCTGACACATTGGCCTGCGCGCTGGTCTTGCACTCCTGGATGAAGTGGTCGCGCTCGCCGCTGGGCCATTCGGCGGCTACGGCCGGCAGGCCGATCAACACGGGGATGAACAGAGCGATCAGGGTCGGGTAACGCATGTCGGTTCCTCCTTCCTGGGCAGGGCGTCGCCGTGAGGCGGGCTCTTGGATTCTGAGGGGCGGATGGCCGCTGGAGTTCCCCTGGTCTGATCAGGCGCCAGCCATGGAAAAGGATGTCGCCTCGAACGAATCCCAAGCCTCCAACCTGGCGTAAAGTTAGGCCCCATACGCCTGTGCCTGCAGGCGATCGGACAGAAGGACCAGTACATGACCGACCAGACCCAGCAATTCGCCAGTGACAACTACTCCGGTATCTGCCCGGAAGCGTGGGCCGCGATGGCCGAGGCCAATCACGGCCATGAACGCGCCTATGGCGATGACCAGTGGACGGCGCGGGCCTCCGACTATTTCCGGGACTTGTTCGAAACCGACTGCGAAGTCTTCTTTGCCTTCAACGGGACCGCGGCGAACTCCCTCGCCCTGGCGTCGCTGTGCCAGAGCTACCACAGCGTGATCTGCTCCGAGACCGCCCACGTCGAGACCGACGAATGCGGCGCGCCGGAGTTCTTCTCCAACGGCTCCAAGCTGCTGCTGGCCAAGACTGCCGACGGCAAGCTGACGCCCGAGGCGATCCGCGAAATCGCCCTCAAGCGCCAGGACATCCACTACCCGAAACCCCGCGTGGTTACCCTCACCCAGGCCACCGAAGTCGGCACTGTCTACCGTCCCGAGGAAGTCCGCGCCATCAGCCAGGTGTGCAAGGAACTGGGCCTTAACCTGCATATGGACGGCGCGCGTTTCTCCAATGCCTGCGCCTTCCTCGGCTGCTCGCCGGCCGACCTGACCTGGAAAGCCGGGGTGGACGTGCTCTGCTTCGGCGGCACCAAGAACGGCATGGCGGTAGGCGAGGCCATCCTCTTCTTCAACCGTGATCTGGCCGAAGACTTCGACTACCGCTGCAAACAGGCCGGCCAGCTGGCGTCGAAGATGCGCTTCCTCGCTGCTCCCTGGGTTGGCCTGCTGCAGGACGACGCCTGGCTGCATTACGGCAACCATGCCAACGCCTGTGCGCAACTGCTGGCCGAACTGGTCGCCGACGTACCGGGCGTCAGCCTGATGTTCCCGGTGGAAGCCAATGGCGTGTTCCTGCAGATGTCCGAACCGGCGCTGGAATACCTGCGCGCCAAGGGCTGGCGCTTCTACACCTTCATCGGTGCCGGCGGTGCGCGCTTCATGTGCTCCTGGGACACCGAGATGGATCGCGTGCGTGAACTGGCCGCGGATATCCGTGCGGCGATGAGGGCCTGATTCACGTCTCCGGCTTCCGTCTCCTGTGGGGGCGAATTCATTCGCTAAGGGCAGCGCAGCTGCCCCCTTGCCGCTCCGGCGGGCAGGCCTGCGGCCTGTATAGCGATTGAAATCGCCCCCACAAGTTTCCCCCACAGGCTTCTCTCGCCCATACAGTTTCCCGCCTTACCCCCGTTTTCCGTGGACCAACCTGTGGACAATCTGTAGAGCCACTGCTGCAGCCCACGCCATTCGCGGCCTTCCGCCACTTGTATATTTCCTGATCTATTTCAAAGACTTGGCACTTCTTCCACACAGATTCTGTGCAGCGAAAGGTACACAAGCTGTGGAAAAAGGAATGCGCGCTTAGTCCTGCCTGCCTTGCGCAGAATTGATTAAAAAGTAGACAGACTGGTATTTCCGCGGTTTTATCCCCACAGCCTGTGAATAACCCTGTTGAAAACCTGTTGGTGGCTATGTATAGCCAACCCCCCGCAACTCAAGGCTTTCAAACAGATTCGCGGAGCGGAGCGGTCAGCCGCCGGGATATTGCGCACAAAATCCCTGAAGAACCCTGTGGAAAAACCGTTTGCAAGTCGATCAACGCCAGTATTTACGCACTGTACAGAGAAGTGATCACTTGCCGATCTGTTGGCCGTTCAGGTCCATCCGTGGGCTAAAAACCCGCTTAGCCAGTGGAAAACCCGGCGTTTACTCACAAAGCCAGTGGAGTCTTCTGTGGACAAGCTGTACAGACACTGGCCGACACCAGGAATGGCGGGACCTGCCGCGATTCGTACATTTTTCGCGCAATATCAATGAGTTGTAGAAAGCACGAGGCATCCGGGCACGCATGGACCGCCTGCCTATACTGGAAACACCCAGTGTGCGGAGGTACTCATGGCGAACTACTCGGTGGAATCCATTCGAACGGTCGCCCTGGTCGGCCATGGTGATAGCGGCAAGACCAGCCTGACCGA
This sequence comes from Pseudomonas sp. BN414, assembly GCF_029871275.1. NCBI lineage: Bacteria > Pseudomonadati > Pseudomonadota > Gammaproteobacteria > Pseudomonadales > Pseudomonadaceae > Pseudomonas > Pseudomonas sp. BN414. The sequence continues at coordinate 39,897 of NZ_SSOL01000057.1, read as the reverse complement.
AGCCCTGCTGCAAAGCAGCGGCGCGATTGCCAGCGCCGGCAGCCTGGAGCGCGGCGACACGGTGTGCGACTTCGATCCACTGGAGCGCGAGTATCGCCATTCCCTCGCCTCCGCCCTGGCCCACTGCAGCCACGAGGGCGCCGAACTCAATCTGATCGACACCCCCGGCTATCCCGACTTCATCGGCCAGTCCATCGCCGCCCTGGCGGCCGTGGAAACCGCGCTGGTGGTGGTCAATGCACAGAACGGCATCGAGCTGACCACACGCCGGATGATGACCATGGCTGCCGAGCGCGGCTTGTGCCGGATGCTGGTGGTGAACAAGATCGATGCCGAGCGGGTCGACCTCCCTGCCCTGCTGGCCAACCTTCGGGAAGTCTTCGGCAAGGAGGTACTGCCGCTGAACCTGCCGGCAGACAATGCAAGTCGCGTAGTGGATTGCTTCTTCGAGCCTGCTGGCGAGGCCGACTTTTCTTCGGTGGCCGAAGCCCACCAGGCCCTGGTCGACCAGGTGGTGGAGGTGGATGAGGAGCTGATGGCGCGCTACCTGGAGCAAGGTGAAATCGCCCCGGCTGAACTGCATGAACCCTTCGAGCGAGCCCTACGCGAAGGGCATCTCATTCCCCTGTGTTTCACTTCCGCACGCACGGGTGCCGGGGTGGCCGAATTGCTGGACATCCTCGCGCGCCTGGCACCCAACCCCACCGAGGGCAATCCCCCACTCTTTCTCAAGGGCGAGGGAGCGGACGCCAAGGCCTTCCGCTCCCGGCCCGACCCTCAGCAACACGTGCTGGCCCACGTATTCAAGGTGGTGATCGACCCGTTCGTGGGAAAGCTCGGCATCTTCCGCGTGCACCAGGGCACCCTGATGCGGGACATGCAACTGTTCGTCGGTGATGGGCGCAAACCCTTCAAACTCGGACACCTGCTGCGCCTGCAAGGCAAGCGCCATGAGGAAGTGACACGGCTGATCCCCGGCGATTTCGGCGCCCTGACCAAGGTAGACGAAGTGGAGTTCGACTCGGTCCTGCACGACTCCCACGACGAGGATCAGATCCATCTCAAGGCCCTGGATTTCCCCGAGCCGATGCAAGGGCTCGCCATCGAGGCCAAGCGCCGTGGCGACGAGCAGCGCATCGCTGAAGTACTGAGTCGTCTGCAGGCGGAAGACCCTTGCGTGAAGCTGGACTACCAGGCCTCTACCCAGGAAACCGTGCTGCGTGGCATGGGCGAGCTGCACCTGCGCTACCTGCTGGATCGCATCACCGGCACCTACAAGCTGGAGGTGGAGACCCGCCCACCCAAGGTCCCTTACCGCGAAGCCATCACCCGCCCCGCCGAGGGCCACAGTCGGCACAAGAAGCAGACGGGCGGCGCCGGCCAGTTCGGCGAGGTGTTCCTGCGTATCGAACCGCTGCCACGGGGCACCGGTTTCGCCTTCACCGACGAGGTGAAGGGCGGTGTGATTCCGTCGCAGTTCATTCTCTCGGTGGAAAAGGGCGTGCGCTCGGTGCTTACCTGCGGACCGCTGGCAGGCTTGCCGGTGGAGGATGTGAAGGTCACCGTCTACGACGGCAAGCACCACCCTGTGGACTCCAAGGACATTGCCTTCCAGGCCGCCGGACGCAAGGCCATGCTCGATGCGCTGCGCGCTGCCGGAGAGGTAGTACTGGAGCCTGTGGTAGCAGTGGAAGTGACTGCGCCGGAAGCCAACCTGGGTGATATCACCACCGACCTGATTGGCCGTCGCGGCCAGGTCACGGGTACCGAGTCACTGTCCCAGGGTTTGGCGCTGGTCTACGGCCAGGTGCCCCTGGCGGAACTGGACGGCTACGCCGGACGGCTCAAGGCGATCACCCAGGGCCACGGCGCCTTCAGCATGGTCCTCAGCCACTACAACGCCGCACCCCAGGATGTTCAGCAGAAGCTCTCCGGCAACTACAAGGCGGTGCAGGAGGAGGATTGAGAGTCCTTGTGGGGGCGATTTCAATCGCTTAGCTATTGCCAGCGAACGGAGCCTTGTAGGAGCTAGCTTGCTAGCGAAAAGGGCCATTCGCTGGCAAGCCAGCTCCTACGGCAATGCAGTGCAGACACGACCCATTCATTCGCCCCCACAGGCATCCGCCCCGACGAGCTCCACTATCAGACCAACCCTTCCGCCTTCAGCGCTGCCTGCACGGCCGGGCGGGCCGCCACGCGGGCCTGGAAGGCCTGGAGATCGGGGCAATCGGAGATGTCCATGTTCAGGTGACCCGTCCAGTTGGTGACCGTGAAGAGGTACGCATCCGCTGCGGTGAAGTCGTCGCCAGTGAGGAACTGCTGGTCATGCAGTTGTTGGGAAATCCAGAGCAGACGCCGATGAGCCATGCCGGCGTAGGTTGCCTTGGCCTTGTCATCCAGCGCCGAATTGAACTGGGCTCCGAGTGTCTTGTGCACTTCGCTGCCGATGAATGCCTGCCACTCCATGACGCGATAGCGCCGCATGTCGCCAGCTGGCGGCATCAGGTCGGTGCGCCCTGCCTCATCGCACAGGTACTGGCAGATCACCGGGCCTTCGGTCAGTTTCTGGCCATCGTCCATTTCCAGCAGCGGCACATAACCCTTGGGATTGCTGCGGTAGTAATCCCAGTTGTCGGCTGTCTTGTGCGTGGCCAGGTCGACCTTCTCCAGGGTGAAGGGCTTGCCGATTTCACACAGGACGATATGCACGGCGAGGGAGCAGGCTCCGGGGGAATAGTAGAGTTTCATCGCATGGCACCTCAGGCAGGTCGCAAGGGACCGGCGCAGGCAGGTGCGCCGGCGGAACGAAGGTTCGATCAAGCATAGCGGGGGTTACCCCCACCAACGGTGGACCAGCCTGTGGACAAGCTGTTCGTGCCTGATTCGTGCCCGCGTGCTGCGTAGCCTGCAGAGGATTGGTGGTTTTTTCAGCGATTTCAGCGAGTTGCGCACAACAACTGTGCACCGCTGCGCCCACAAGCTGTGGATAGATGGCGCCAGCCCACGATTGCCGTGGGCTGGAGGGAGTTGCTCAGAAAACCATCAGTAGTCGATGGCCACGTCGCCCTTGGGAATGCTGCAGCAGGAAAGGATGTAGCCCTCGGCGACATCTTCGTCGGTGATGCCGCCGTTGTGTTCCATCTCCACCTCGCCGGCGGTCTTCATCACCTTGCAGGTTCCGCAGATGCCCATGCCACAGGCTTTGGGAATATGCAGGCCGACCTTGGCGGCAGCCGAGTGCACGGTCTCGCCGGGCGCCACGCGGATGCTCTTGCCGGTTCCGGTGAACTCCACCAGGTTCATGGCGCCAGCCGGTACTTCGGCAGCGGCTTCGGCAGCCTCGGCGGCATGCTCCTTCACTTCTTCGCGGATTTCCGGCGGCGTCGGGCCGAAGGCTTCCTCGTGATAGCGCTTCATGTCGAAGCCGGCGGCCTCCAGCAGGCGCCGGACGGCAGACATGTAGGGCGTCGGGCCGCAGCAGAAGATCTCGCGCTCCATGAAGTCGCCAGCCATCAGGTCGAGCATCGCGCGGCTCAGGTAGCCGCGATAGCCGGACCAGGTTTCGCCGATCTCGTACTTCTCGCAGATCAGGTGCAGCTTGAAGTTCTCGATGCGCGAGGCCATGTGGCGCAGCTCGCGGTGGTAGATGATGTCTTTCGGCGTCCGCGCACTGTGGACGAAGATCATGTCCACCGCGCCGTTGGTGTCGAAGAACCAGCGCGCCATGGACATCACCGGGGTGATGCCGACGCCACCGGAAAGGAACAGCACCTTCTCCGCCGGGAAGTCGATGGCGTTGAACAGGCCGACCGGGCCGTGCACCGGAATCACGTCGCCTTCTTTCAGGTTGTCGTGCAGCCAGTTGGAAACCTTGCCGCCCGGCACGCGCTTGATGGTCAGCGAGAAGCTGTAGGGCACCGACGGCGAGCTGGAGATGGTGTAGGAGCGCATGATCGGCTGGCCGTCGATCTCCAGCTCCAGGGTCACGAATTGCCCCGGCTTGAAGAAGAACACCATCGGCTGGTCGGCCATGAAGCAGAACGTACGCACATCCCAGGTTTCCTGGATCGCCTTGACGCAGCGAACCATGTGCCGGCCGTTGGTCCAGGTCTGGGTCGTGATCGGATTGAGGAAGTTATTGGTCATGGACGCTGCTCCGCGCGTGGCCGGATATCGGCCTAATGTGGCGGATTGTGAATAACGCAAAAACGGCCCATTTACCTGTCCGCGACATTCACATGCTCATCGCGACCTGCCAGCAACCACCGGGGCTCGCCCGTCGGAAACGGATGCCCCCATGTCGCCCATGGATAAGGTCGTACCTCCCAGCGCCAGCACACTCATTCCCAGCCGAACCATAAGGCTTCCGAGCGAACCACCCTCGCACCCGCAGCAGGGCAGCCAATCGGCAGGCAAGAAACGAGGGCAGGTCACGCCGCCTTGCGTGACAACCGAATCAGCCACTTATTTGCGGCGGTCGCCGGCGCGACCAGCCATTGAGGAGTTACCGATGGACGTCACTTCCACCCTGAGCCTGGGCGATCCGCTTGAACCCGCACGCAAGGCCACGGCCGAAATGCTCCGCGAACGCGACCACAGCTTCTCCCTGCCGCAGCCGTTCTACAGCGACGAACGCCTGTTCCAGATCGACATGCAGGAGATCTTCCACAAGGAGTGGCTGATCGCCGGCATGACCTGCGAAATCCCCGCCAAGGGCAACTACCTGACCCTGCAGATCGGCGACAACCCGATCATTGTCATCCGTGGCGGCGAGGGCCAGATCCACGCCTTCCACAACGTCTGTCGCCACCGTGGCTCGCGCCTGTGCGTCAGCGAGAAAGGCAAGGTCGCCAAGCTGGTCTGCCCGTACCACCAGTGGACCTACGAACTGGACGGCCGCCTGCTGTTCGCCGGTACCGAGATGGGCGCCGACTTCGACATGAAGGAATACGGCCTCAAGCCGGTCAACGTGAAGACCGCAGGCGGCTACATCTTCATTTCCCTGGCCGAGAACCCGCCAGCCATCGACGACTTCCTCTCCACCCTGGCCCATTACATGGAGCCGTACGACATGGAGAACACCAAGGTGGCCGTGCAGACCACCTTGAGGGAAGCCGCCAACTGGAAGCTGGTGCTGGAAAACAACCGCGAGTGCTACCACTGCAACGGTTCGCACCCGGAACTGCTGAAAACCCTGCTGGAATGGGATGACGTCACCGACCCGCGCGCCAGTCAGGCCTTCAAGGACCAGGTCGCCGCCTGCACCAAGGCCTGGGACGAGGAGAAGATCCCCTACGCCCACGCCAGCTTCGGCCTGCGCAACCGCATCGTGCGCATGCCCCTGCTCGACGGTACCGTCTCCATGACCATGGACGGCAAGCAGGGCAGCAAGAAACTCATGGGCCGCATCAAGAACCCGGACCTGGGCTCGATGCGCATCCTCCATCTGCCGCACTCGTGGAACCACTGCATGGGCGATCACCTGATCGTGTTCACCGTGTGGCCCATCAGCGCCCAGGAAACCGTGGTCACCACCAAATGGCTGGTGCACAAGGACGCGGTAGAAGGCGTGGACTACGACGTGCAGCGCCTGCGTGAAGTCTGGGATGCCACCAACGACCAGGACCGTCGCCTGGCCGAAGAGAACCAGCGCGGCATCAACTCCTCGGCCTACCAGCCGGGCCCGTACTCCAAGACCTACGAGTTCGGCGTGATCAATTTCCTCGACTGGTACAGCGAACGCATGCTGAACAACCTCGGCGATACCCCGGCCACCCAGCTGCGCCAGGTCAACGAGTAACACTTCCAGGGAGTTCGGCGAGGCCGCTGCGGCAGCCTCGCCGGGCGGAGGAACAGCCATGTCCGTATGCCTCGGCTTCGCCATCCTCCTGACGCTTTATGGACTGGCCTCGAGCCTGCTCAAGGCCTGGTCCGAACGCTCACACTGAGGTCCCCTCAAGGACCACCCTCGCCCTCGTCGGGATGTCGGCCCTGACGGGGGCTTTTTTTGCCCGCCATATTCCCGTTTGCTCCGCGCGAGCACCCTTTCCGAAACTCAGCCAGCCCGGCAAAACCCTCAATGATCTCCAGTTCCAACGGGAAATTGGCTGTGTGAAATTTCCCGTTCCAGACGAATTGACGATAAGCACACATTCCGCTTCGGAATTCTCCGAAGACTGCGAAGCGACTTCAGACGGACCCTGAATTCCTACAAAAAAATCGGAAACCCCAAGATCTAGTAGGTCAGAGCCGTCTGATCTTTACTGACCCTAAGTCATACAGAGGGCTCAGCCATGAAGAAAATTCTTATCCCCATAGCGATGCTGCTGATTGCATTTTCAGCGGTTTCTCATGCAAGCGACGGCAAGACGACTCATGGCGTCATTCACTTCGTAGGGAGCATTCAGAGGGGGCCGTGTGAATATTCCACGGCCACTTGGAATCGGCATGCAGGTCGAATAAGTGGCGTCAGCCCGGCCAGCGCAGGGGCGGTTCCCGCTGCAAACGGAGTCTGTGCTGGCATAGCTGATACGTCCTCCATCAGCACTTATGTAGTCGCCAGCAGCTCCCGTTCCACGATTCGCGGCAAGGTGGTGATCGTCACCTTTAACTGAAAGGACGACGCCCCACGGGCCTCGCCTGCTACCTCCGCTGGGGGCAACGGCTACCGGCAACTGCCGTCGGAAGCAGACAGCCTTCAATCACGAAGTGTTGGCATAGACCGAATGCCCCCACGCGGATCCCGCTCCGAATCGCCCCGGCCAAGCAAGTGCCTGCTTCCTTCTCCCCTCACGCTCAAGCGGAAAGTCGTTGCCGCTACCTCGAACCCGCTCTCCGAAAGCTGCGAACGCAAGATGCCATTGCGCTGAAACAACCGTTTATCACGGCTTTCATCCTGCATTGAAACGACCACGATCGTCGCTGAAAACACCGGCAAGAAAGGGGCTACCCCCAATATCGGTAATTCCTTACAGAATCAAAAACCCAATCTGATATTCCCGATTATCACTAGGGATTATCTTGACCGGGCATTTCGATGCACCACTTTTCGTGATCAATTTGTCTGGAGTAACACATGAAAAAGCTCTCCCTGGCTTTCCTCGCGATGTCCGTCATTGCCGCCAACGGTTCCGCCTTTGCCGGTACCGACGCGGGCAGCGGTCAGATCAACTTCACCGGCTTCATCAACAACGATGCCTGCACGGTAGACGGCGCCGTCGGTAAGGAAAAAGCCATCCTCGTCGACATGGGCAACCTTGCCATCAAGGACATCGGCACCGATACCGCCCCGAACGCCGGCCGAATCGGAGCCAGCAACTTCAACCTGAACGTCAACTGCAACCAAGGCACCAAGGTCGCCATGCTGTTCAAAGCCCAGTCCGGTTCCGGGGTGGTCGACGGCAAGAAGGTCCTGAAACTGAACCCGGGCATCGACTCCGCCAAGAACGTCGGAATCGCCATCCTGGACAGCAATGGCCAGGTCATCGACTTGAGCGCGCCTGCTACCGCCAAGATCGAAAGCGCACTGATCGGCGGCGACGCGACCCTGAGCTTCGCCGCCGCCTACGTCACCACTGCCGACCCGAAAACCGCCACTGCCGGTGACGGTAACGCAACTCTGCCGTTCGTCCTGCAGTACGAATAAGCAGGAACGGCATCCTTGAAGCCTGGCGGGGCCATCCGGCCTCGCCACTTCCCTGGTACATGATGGTAATTCCTATGCTCCGTCGCACGATCTCCACTTGCCTGGGCGCCTTCAGCCTGGTGCTGGCTTCCCACGCATCTGCGGGAATCTCTCTCAGCTCCACTCGTATCGTTTTCAACAGCCCCAGCAAAGAGGCCAGCGTCACCGTTCGCAACACTGGAAAGGACGTCCTTGTTCAGTCATGGATCGACAGCGACAAGGATTCGGACACGTCACCACCTTTTGCCGTGACGCCTCCGCTGGCGCGCGTACCGGCGAACGAACAACAGTTACTGCGCATTCTCTACGAAGGCAGGGGCATGCCCACCGACCGGGAGTCGGTGGTATGGCTCAACGTCCAGGAGATTCCCCAGACCAGCGAAGGCCGGAACATCTTGCAGCTGGCCGTACGCCAGCGAATCAAGTTGTTCTTCCGTCCGGAGGGGCTGACGACCGAGGCCCACCGCGCACCGGAAGAACTGCAATGGCAGCTCGCGCGCCATGGCGGCATGACAGAACTCAAGCTTCGAAACCCGAGCAAGTACCACGTCTCCATGGGCGACGTGAAGCTGGGCAACACGGTGGCAATTGATTCCACCATGATCGCCCCCGGCGAAGAGCGGGTATTCAGCGTACCGAATCTGCCGTCTGCGAAAACCGTTGATCTGACCTTCTCCAGCATCAACGACTACGGAGCCCAGGTGCTCTACTCCGCAAGCCTTTCCGTCGGGAGTCCCGCTGGAGCCACGGCAAAGCGGTCCAGCTGAGCTCTGTAACGAGCTTTATCCCCAACCTCTGGCTCACCTCCGGCGGGTGCTGAACGCTCCCGCATGGCACCGCTCGTTCCTAAGGGGAGGTGAGCCGGGCAGCTCGCAGGCATTGAGAAATGAGCAATTGGCCCAGTTACATCGAGGGACGGTGCACTCGGTTGCCCGCGGACAACCGAACTTCGCTCCCTCTGGTTCACCCCAGCAAACTCGCGCTAGCCATTTCCCTGGCTCTCCCTTCGATGGCGCTGCATGCCAAGTCCCCCGAACCGTTACCGGTGGCAGCTCTCCAGGTCGCCTCGTTCAACACGACCTTCCTCAAAGGTGCACCGTCCGCCGTTGACCTGCAGTCTCTGCTGCGCGCGAACAGCGTCGTGCCTGGCAACTATCGGGTGGACCTTTACAGCAACGAGGTACTGGTCGGGCGCAAGGACATCGACTTTCTGCGCAATCAGCAGACGGGCATCGTCGAACCCTGCCTGAATATCGAGCTCCTCCATCTGCTGGGCATCGACCTGGCAAAGCTGGTGGAACAAGGCGTGGTCGATCCCGACACGGCCGCCACCTGTTACGACCTGCCGACACTGATCGACCAGGCCACGCTACGCTACGATTCGACTCGCCTGCGCCTGTACGCCAGCATTCCGCAGATCGCGATGCTCCAGGGCCGGCGCGGCTACGTTGACCCGGCGCTGTGGGACAACGGCGTCTCCGCCGCCTTCGTCAACTACCAGTTCAACACCAACCGGAACCGGGACGATTACGGCCGGCGGATGTTCAACAACCTGGGCCTGCGCAACGGGATCAACCTGGGTGCCTGGCGCCTGCGCAACGAGTCGAACTTCCGCACAGGCACAGATCGGCCAAGCACCTTCACCAGCAACCGCACTTATCTGCAGCGCGACGTCACCAGTCTCAAGGGGCAGCTCACCCTGGGCGAGATCTATTCCGACGCCCAACTTTTCGACAGCGTGCGCTACCGCGGCATCAAGCTGGCCTCCGATGAAGCCATGCGGGCGGATAGCGAGCGTGGCTACGCGCCGGTCATCCGCGGCGTTGCGGAAACCAACGCAACCGTGGAGATTCGCCAGAACGACTACATCCTCTACTCCACGACCGTGGCGCCGGGTCCGTTCGAGATCAACGACATCTTCCCCACCGGCTCCAACGGCGACCTGGAGATCACTATCATCGAGGCCGACGGGCGTCGGCGCGTGAGCCTGCAGGCCTTTTCAAGCCTGCCGACCATGGTCCGCGAAGGCCAGCTGAACTACAGCGTTTCTGCAGGCGAGTTCAACAGCAACAGTGACGATCTCAAAAAACCGGCACTCGTGAGTGCGACTGCTGCCTATGGCCTCAACAGCAACCTCACTGCCATTGCTGGCACCCAGGCCACCCAGGACTTCAATGCCGTATCGCTCGGTGCCGGGCGAAATACCTCGATCGGTGCAATGTCGGTCGACGTTACCCACTCGGCCAGCCGGGTTCGCGGGCTCTCCGCCCGAGGCAACAGCCTGCGTGCGCTGTACGCGAAGACCTTCACCGGTACCGACACCAGCTTCACCCTGGCGGCCTATCGCTACTCCACCGAAGGGTACCGGACGCTCTCCGACCATGTTCAAGAACTCTCCCTGGGCGTGCCGAGCACGAGTGGTCGCTCGAAGACCCGTACCGACCTGACCGTCAACCAAACCCTTGGCCAGCGCAAGTACGGCAACGTCTACATCAATGCCAGCGACGAGCGTTACTGGAATCGCGGCGGCTCGCGCAGCCTCTCCGCCGGCTACTCCAATGGCTGGCGCGACGTCAGCTACAACTTCAGCGTGAGCCAGACCCGCAACATCGGTACCACCGGCCCGTCGAACGACGACACCCAGCTACACCTGTCCGTGTCCTTCCCTCTGGGCTCGCAGCCACGGGCGCCACGCGCCTACCTCTCGAACACCCACCAGGACAGCGGCGACAACACGCAGGTCGGCGTACACGGCTACCTGTCCGAAGACGGCGACACCTCCTACTCAGTGCAAGGCAGCAAGAGCAGCAGCGGGGGTAGCTCGGGCTCGGTCAACCTGAACAGCCGCACCTCGCTTGCGGAGATCAGCCTGGGCTACGGCAAGGGACGCAACTACAGTTCGGAGAACCTCACCCTGTCCGGCTCCGTCGTCGCCCACGCGGGCGGCATCAACCTGGGCCAACCGGTGGGTGAAACCTTCGCACTGGTGGAAGTGCCCGAAATCTCGGGTGTCGGCGTCAGCAACTTCACCGGGGTCAGCACCGGATACAACGGCTACGCCGTGGTGCCGAACGCCCAGCCCTACCGGACCAACTGGATCACCCTGGATACACGCAACCTCGGCGGCGATATCGAGATCGACAATGCCACGCAGCAGATCGTGCCGCGCCGCGGGGCCATAGTGTTGGCCCGTTACGAAGGGAAGAAGGGGCAACGTGTCCAGTTCGAGCTGTTCGACAGCCTGGGCCAACCCATCCCATTCGGCGCTTCGCTGGAAGATGCCAACGGCAAGCAGCTTGCCATCTCCGATCCGAGCGGCAGGGCACTGGCCCTGGTCGAAGAAGAACAGGCCACGCTAACCATCAAGTGGAGCGGCAAGCAGTGTTCCGCCGCCTATGCGTTACCGCCGCAGGACAAGTCCAGCAACTACCAACGCTATCGCCTCAGCTGCCAGAACTGAGGGGCGAAAGGTCAGCCCTCGGGTCGCTCGGCAAGGTCATTGCGCCGGGCGAACTCTATCAGCTCCAGCAAGGACCCGAGGTTGAGCTTCTGCTGGATGCGGGTCTTGTAGGTACTGATGGTCTTGTTGCTGAGCAGCATACGCTCGCCAATTTCCTTGTTGGAAAGCCCGGTCGCCAGGTACTGCAAGACCATCAGTTCCTGGTTGGACAGCCGCCCCATCAGCTCGCTTTCGCTCAACGCCGGTGCCTGGCTGCCGTTCATCGCAATGGACGGGAACACGGTGAATCCGGCGTTGATGGCGTTGATGGCCGTCAGCAGGTTCTGCAGGTCCTCTTCCTTGCTGACGAAGCCCTTTGCCCCCGCCTGGAGACAACGCTGGGAAAAGCCCTCTGCCGACTGCGAAGTTAGCACCAGGACATGACTGTCGAGCCCCAGCGCCTGGATTCGCGAGATGACATTGAGACCATCAAGGCGCGGGATGCCAATGTCCAGAATGACGATATCCGGCTCGTGCTGACGAATCAGCTGCAAGGCATCGACGCCATTGTCAGCCTCGCCAACGACCTCCATCCCGTTGTGCTCCAGCAACATGCGGACAGCCATACGGATCACTGGATGATCGTCGACGATCAGGGCACTTCTCATTGCAACCTCAAAAAAGGGGCCAGGCATCCATGACGCTGCACCCGAACTTGGCCGAAGCCGACCACCGATGAAATTTCCTACAACCACCTAGGACGCGTCGCCTAGCTGGGGGCGCGTGTCCCTAGGTAACTTGGCCGTTATCCCAACCGCTGTCGAGCCCACCATGAAGAACTTGAGCATTCTGGTGCTGGAAGACGAACCATTCCAGCGCCTGATCGCGGTAACCGCCCTTCGGCAACTGGGGCTCGAGAAGATCCACGAAGCGGCGGACGGCGCCAGCGCCCTGTCCTTGCTCGAAGCCTCCGGCGGAGTCGACATCGCCCTCTGCGACCTGCGTATGTCTGGCATGGATGGTGCCGCCTTTCTCCGTCACGCCAGCCAGGCCGGCGTCATCCGTTCGGTGATTCTCAGCAGCGAGGTGGAGCCAGAGCTGCGCCAGGCGATCACCGCGATGATCCGTTGCCTTGGCCTGGATTTCCTCGGCGACCTCGGCAAGCCCTTCGACATGCAGCGTGCTGCCGACCTGATCAAGCGCCATACGGCCCTTCCAACGCTGCCCGAAGCCCTCGCGACGACGAATGCGCCGCCTTCTCTGGAGGAAATCCTCAGAGGCCTGGAACAGGGTGAGTTCGAACCGTATTTCCAGCCGAAGGTGTGCATGAGGACCGGTGAGCTCCAGGGTGCTGAAGTCCTCGCCCGCTGGCGCCATCCAGACCGAGGCGTGTTGTCGCCTGGCCATTTCCTGCCAGCCATTGAGGATCACGGCCTGATCGATCGACTATTCTGGCAGCTCGTCGAGCAAGGCCTGGAACTGCAACAGGAACTCGGCCGCAGCGGACAGCAGGTGAACCTCGCCTTCAATCTCCACCCACGACAGCTGGGCAATCTCGATATCGCCGAGCGCGTTGGCCAGGCCTTGGAGTTGGCTGGGCTGCCAGGCTCCGGACTGACGTTCGAACTCACCGAAACCGGCCTGCTGGAAGCGCCAGCCGCCAGCCTGGAAAGCCTGGTCCGTCTGCGCCTGATGGGCTGTGGACTGGCGATGGATGACTTCGGCGCCGGCTACTCGTCGCTGGATCGCTTGTGTGAACTGCCCTTCAGCGAGGTCAAGCTGGACGCGACATTCGTCCGCAAGCTGAATAACCAGCCGCGCAGCGGGGCGGTCATCCGCGGCGCGGTCGCCATGGCCGAGGCCATGGACCTGACGCTGGTGGTGGAAGGCGTGGAAACCACCGAGCAACGCGAGCGCCTGCTTTCGCTCGGCTGCAAGGTGGCACAGGGTTTCCTCTTCGCACGGCCGCTGGATCGCAGCAGCTTCCGGGCGCTGCTGGCCGATCATTTGCACCCCGGACGTCACTGATTCCGGGCCAGCTCCGCCAGCAACGCACTCTCCAGCTCCAGCATCGCCCGCCGCAGCCCCTCCGCACCCGCGCGCAGGTCCGAGGGTTGCGGCGCCGGTAGCTTGCATGCCTGTTCGAGTTCATTGCAGGCGTCGATCAGCGGTTCCGCGCGGATCACACGTGCGGCGCCCTTGAGGCGGTGGGCGAGTTCAGCCAGGGCAGGCGCATCATTCCTCCCGGCCAGTTCAGCCAAGGGCTCCAGATCCCGCCGATTGGTCTCCAGCAATTCGTTCACCAGATTGCGAATCAGAACCGTATCACCGCCAGTAAGCGGTGCCAGGGGAGACAGGTCGAACAACGCTTCACCTTTGGTTTCCTCCGCTGGAGCCGTGTCGCCCACGACTTCGCCTCCCGACGCCCCCCAGAGTTTCTCTTCCAACAGGTCGAGACCGATGGGTTTGATCAGGCAGTCGTCCATGCCAGCTTGCAGGCCCCGCTCGATTTCATCCGGCTGGGCATCGGCCGTCAGGCCGAGAATCAGGACCGGCGCACGCGGCCCCTGGCGTTCTTCGGCGCGGATCGCTTGAGCGAGGCTGGCGCCATTCATGAGCGGCATGTGGCAATCGGTGGCGATCACATCGAATGGATAGGCGCGCCAGGCGGCAAGGGCCTCCACGCCATTCTCCACCGCGACCACTTCGTGTCCCAGGTAGGCCAGTTGCTGGGCGAGGATTTGCCGGTTCACCGGATGATCATCCACCACCAGCACCCGCAACCTGCGGCGCTGCTGTACGCGATCGGGCGAGGGCAACGCCGGCTCCTCGACCGGTTCGAGGCGGTGCAGGCGCAGCTCCAGGTCGATTCGCGTGCCCTGGCCAGGCGTACTGGTCAGGTTCAGCCGGCCACCCATCATTTCGCAGAGAGAGCGGCTGATCACCAGTCCCAGGCCCGCGCCCTCGGTCTGCTGCTTGCCGCGCTCCACCTGGGCGAAGGGGCGGAACAGCCGGCCTTGCTCCTCCAGCGAGATACCGATGCCCGTGTCCTCGACCCCCAGGTGGACGCGCAGCATCTCACCTTCCAGCGCCTCACCGCGGATGTGCACGCGAACACTGCCCTCGCGGGTGAACTTGATCGCGTTGCTGACCAGGTTGGAAAGGATCTGCTTGAAGCGCAGGGAGTCCACCAGGACGTCGCCCTGGATACTGGAATCGATATCCAGCAGCAGGCTCAGACGCTTCTGCCGTGCCAGCCCATCGAACACCCGTGCCACCGATTCCACCAGTTCGCGCAGGTTGGCCCGCTGCGGTGCCAGGCTGAGCCGGCCCGATTCGATACGGGCGATGTCGAGGATGTCACCGAGCAGCGCCAGCAGGCTGCGGGCCGAGCCGTAGGCCACTTCAATGCTGGTGCGGTCGATGGGCTGGTCGGCGGCACGCTTCAGCGCCAGCTCGAGGATGCCGATCACCGCGTTCATCGGCGTGCGGATTTCGTGGCTCATGGTCGCGAGGAAGGTGGTCTTGGCCCGGCTGGCCTCGTCCGCCAGGTTCTTCGCCGATTCCAGCTCCTGCACCAGATGACGGTGCTCGGTGATGTCGAGCCAGCCGCAGATCACGCCTTTGACCTTGCCGGTGGAGTCCTGGAAGGGTTGGATCCAGTGATCGATCCACAGGCTCTTGCCACCGAGAAGAACGTGGTGGACGCCCTTGATCATCCGCCCTTCCGCCATCGCCTGGAGGTAGAGCCGATGGAACTCCGGCGCAGCCTCGAAAACGTCTCCAGGCAGTTCCATCGGAGTGAGGCCGCGCACCTGTTCCGCTTCCAGCCCCAGGCTCGTCGAATAGCTGCGGTTGCACGACAATAGCCGCCCTTCGGTATCTCGCACATAAAGCGGCGGCGGCATGCTGTCGGTCAGGGTTTCGATGAAGCGCAGCTCGTCGCTGAGCTGGCGCTCGGCCGTCTGCCGCCGCCGCACTTCGCGACGCAGGTGCAGGACCCAGGCGAGCACCAGCAGCAGCAGCAGGGACGCACCGATGAGGATGCGCTGAATCAGCGCGCTGTAGTCGCGCCAGATCTGTGGGCTCATGGCCCGGCTACCGCGCCAACGATTCGATGCTGCGTCCAGTTCGTCCGGAGAAATGCTGGCCAGGGCCTTTTCGATGATCGAGTACAACTCGGTATCGGCGCGGCGCACGGCGAAGTTGGCATGCGCCGGGTCGATGGGCGGCAGTGCCGCGATCTTCAGGCTGTTTTCGAACAGGGGCACGGTGTAGTACTGCGCCACCGGCATCGCCACCAACGCGAAGTCCGCTTCGCCGGAACGCACCATATTCATGGCGTCCAGAGAGGAGGCGGCTTCGATAAACTGCATCTCGGGATAGATCTGCCGGACTTGCTCGCGGGCCACGTTGCCGCGGCTCAGGGCGAGGCGCTGGCCCCTCTCCCCGATCGGCGCGACTTGACCCCCTTCGCCCATATGCGCCACCAGTACGAAGGGGCTGGCAGAGATCGGCCGGGTGAAGCGCAACTGGCTTTCCCGTTCCTTGCTCGGCGTCAGGATAGTCAGGTCCGCGTCACCGTCTTCCAGATCTTCGAGTTGGCGGGCGGGGCCACCGGTATGGCTGACTGCTTCGAAACGCAGCCCCGTGCGCACCGAGACCATTTCCAGCAGGTCCGCCACAACGCCACGTAGCTGCCCGCTGTCGTCGAAGTAAGCCAGCGGTGCCTTGTCGTCATCGATCACCAGGCGCACAACCGGATGGGATTGCGTCCAGCGCGCTTCCTCGGGTGTGAGCGGCTGCAGGTCGCGCACGGGAATCACACCAATGCCCATCCAGCGCCGGGATATCTCGTCAAGGCGCGCCCGGCCCACCGCCCTCAGGGACGCGTCGAGGCCGCGCAACAGGCGCTGGTCTTGCTCCCGAACGATGAACGCGACGCCGACATCCGGCTGGTCGACGAAGCGATCGAACCTGGCCATGCCATAGAAGTTGCGATTGAGCTGGTAGTAGACCGGTAGCAAGTCGCCCAGCAGCAGATCGGCTTCCCCGAACGCAACCGCCGCCAAGCCATCCTCCACCGACCGGGCAACCACCTGCCGCGCACCGGGATAGCGCTGGCCGAGTGCCTGGTCATGCCCCGGCACCAGGGCGACGGTGACGCCAGCGAGGTCCTGCGGGAAGTCGCGCTGGTCGTCATAGCGGCGGAACAGCGCCAGCCGATCAGTCGCTATGGGCACGCTGCGAACGACGCTCTGGCCGGCACCGTCCTGGCCATCCCCAATCAGCAGGTCGATCTCGCCGGCGACCAGGGCCTGCAGCAGGGCCGGCCGGTCGGGGTACCGACGCAGCTTGATCTGCATGCCGAGCAATTGCTGGACCAGTGCCACGGCGTCGGCCGCGATGCCTTCGTAGCCGCCATCACGCCCGATGATTTCCAGGGGCGCGAACTCTCCACCCGTGACGCCCAGCACCAGTTCGCGCTTCTGCCGTAGCCAGTGCCAGTCTTCCTCGCTGATCAACAGTTCCTGCTGATCGACCACCAGTTGGCTGGAAAGGGTCAGTGGGCGAGCGTCCTCGCCAGCGTAGGCAGTCCCCACCATGAGAAGCCAGAAGAAGTGCAGGACTGCTCTGGAAAGGAAATTACGGGTCACCTGGCCGGTCCGCCTCGCAGAATTGAATGAACAGAACATTAGTTGAAAGAGGGCAATTTTTTCGGGGCGACCTACACGCCAAGAAGTCTGCCTACAGACTCTGTAGGAAACTTCCTAAACGTCCAATCAAAAGACAAACCGCCAATATACTTCCGCTCCTGAACATTCACCTGCTACTTGGGACACCCGAAACAGTACGGGCAAATCTCAGAAACAGATGAAAGTTAGTACGAAGTTATCAGATCGGTCTGAAGGATAAGTTGCCGAGATTCTGAATAGGATTTCCGTTAAAGCCAACTTGGCATTCTCACGCCGATCGAAACGAACCCCCATCTCAATGGGCCGGCGTGGCCATCCACATCTTCGATAGCCCCCATTCTCAACGGCAATTCCCGAAGGCCTGTGAGCGCTCCGTACTCATTGGAAACCTGACATGGAGAACCAACAGATGAACAAGGTACTGCTGATCGACAATCAGTCCATGATCCGATTTGCAACTCGCGTACTGCTGGAGCGAGAGGACTATGAAGTGATCGGTGAGACCGAAAGCGGCGTGGAAGGCCTGAGCATGGCGCGTTCGCTGCGACCCGATCTGGTGATACTGGATATCGCCATCCCCAAGCTCGACGGCCTGGAAGTCCTGGGCCGACTCAGCAGCATGGACGCCAACCTCAAACTGCTGGTGCTGACCTCGCTGCCAGCCTCGCTGTACGCCAACCGCTGCCTGCAGGCGGGCGCCACCGGCTACATGTCCAAGCAGGAACAGGCGGTCAGCCTGGTCTCGGCTGTGCGCTCGGTACTGTCCGGGTACAGTCTGTTTCCCAGCACGGTGCACCTGCCGGATACCTCGCAGCGGGGCGAGTGCAGCGACAGCCATCTGCTGGACACGCTGTCCGACCGCGAACTGGCGGTCCTGCAGAATCTGGCCAACGGCAAGAACAATCAGGAAATCGCCAAGCAGCTGTTCATCAGCCACAAGACGGTCAGTACTTACAAATTCCGTTTGATGGACAAGCTGAAGACCCGCAACCAGGTCGACCTGATCGACTTCGCCCGCCGCTATGTGGTGCCCACCCCCTGAGGGACGAGCACCAAAAGAGAATGCAGCCGCCTCAGCGGGGCGGCGGCAGCCCGATCACACACCCCACATGCAGGGGTCGCGGCAGTTCGCGATGATCCGCCGACACGGCCTCTACCCTCGCCGCCACCGGCGCAGCGAAGACCGCCGAGCGCGATGTATCGGCAGCCACGTTCATCAGCATCTGCTCGCTGGCCGCCAGCAACTCCTCTCCCCCCTCCAGATACAACCCGTGGTGGATATGCAGCCGCTTGGCGTCATGGGCGAGCAGTTGGGTGCGCACCTCCACCTCGGCTCCCAGCTTCACTTCGGCCAGGTAGTTGAGGTGGCACTCCAAGGTGAACAGCGTGTGGCCCGTGGAGGCGCGACCCTGTTCGTCGAGGCCGATCTCGTCCATCAGGGCATCGGTGGCATAGCTGAAGATCAGCAGGTAGAAGGCATCCCGCAGATGGCCGTTGTAGTCCACCCAGTCGGGCAGGACGGCAGTGCGGTAGGTGGTGAGGGCGTGACTCATGCAAAAACTCCCAGCGAGGCGCCCTCTCCCCAACCCTCTCCCTGAAGGGAGAGGGGTTCAGCACGGAGTGGCGGGAAGGTTTGAGGTTAGTCGGCGAAGGCGAAGCCGTGATTGGCCTTGGTTTCCTTGATGGCGCCGAGCACCGCCAACAGGCAATCGTCACGGTAGCGTTCCAGCTCGGCAATGCTACGTGAACCCTGCTGCTCGGAGGTGCCTTCCACTACCCGGTCGATCAGTTCGTCGGTCAATTCCGGCGCCGGCAGGTAGGTCCAGGGCAATTGCAGCGCCGGGCCGAATTGGGCCATGAAGTGCCGCATGCCGGCATTGCCGCCCGCCAGGGTGTAGGTCAGGAACGTGCCCATGAATGACCAGCGCAAGCCAGCGCCGAAGCGGATGGCATCGTCGATTTCGCCGGTGCTGGCGACGCCATCGTTCACCAGGTGCAGCGCTTCGCGCCAGAGGGCCTCGAGCAGCCGGTCGGCGATGAAGCCCGGCACTTCCTTGCGCACGTGCAGCGGGCGCATGCCCAGCCCGGTGTAGATTTCGATGGCCGCCTGGACGGCCTCCGGCGCGGTCTTCTCGCCGCCCACCACTTCCACCAGAGGCAGCAGATAGACCGGGTTGAACGGGTGGCCGACCACGCAGCGTTCCGGGTGCACGGCGTCTGCGTAGAACTCGCTGGGCAGCAAGCCCGAGGTGCTGGAACCGATGATCACATCCGGTCGTGCGGCAGCACTGATCTTCGCGTGCAGATCAAGCTTGAGGTCCAGTCGTTCCGGCGCGCTTTCCTGGATGAAGTCGGCATTTCGCACGCACTCCTCGATGGTCGCGACGAAGCGCAGACGCTCCTGCGAAGCACCAGGCGCCAGGCCCTGTTTTTGCAGGGACGGCCAGGCGTTGGCGATGCGTGCACGCAACGCGGCCTCGGCGCCGGGCGCCGGGTCCCAGGCGATGACGTAGAGTCCGTGGGCCAGCGCGCGGGCGATCCAGCCGCTGCCGATGACGCCGCTGCCGAGGGCGGCGAAGGTCTTGATCTGGGTGACGAAGGACATGGTGGCTCCTGGACAGGCAAATCGAATTGGGTGGAAACAGTCTGTAGGAGCGAGCTTGCTCGCGAAGCTCCTGGAAGCATCATTCGCGAGCAAGCGCGCTCCTACACATTCGTACGGTCAGCGGCGCTTGAGCTTCATCTTCTCTCGACCCTCGGCCGGGGTCAGGGCGCGGCCGCCGAGGCGTTCGATGATCTCGATGGCCCGCTCGACCAATTGGCCATTGCTGGCGTGCACGCCGCGGTCGAGCCAGATGTTGTCTTCCAGCCCCACCCGCACGTTGCCACCCAACAGCATGGCCTGGGCGACCATGGGCATCTGCGAGCGGCCAATGCCGAAGCCGGCCCAGGTGCAGCCAGCGGGGAGGTTGTCGGCCATGGCCTTCATGGTGGTGGTGTCGGCCGGCGCGCCCCACGGAATCCCCAGGCAGATCTGGAACAGCGGGTCTTCCAGCAGGCCTTCCTTGAGCATCTGCTTGGCGAACCAGAGATGGCCGGTGTCGAAGATTTCCAGTTCAGCTTTCACGCCCAGCTCAGTGATGCGCTTGGCGCCGGCACGCAGCTGCGCCGGGGTGGAGACGTAGATGAAGTCGCCGTCGCCAAAGTTCAGGGTGCCGCAGTCCAGGGTGCAGATTTCCGGCAGCAGCTCTTCCACATGGGCCAGCCGCTCCAGCGGCCCGACCAGGTCGGTGCCGGTGCCGAACTCCAGCGGCTGCTCGCCCTTGCCGATTTCCAGGTCACCGCCCATGCCGGCGGTGAGGTTGATGATGATGTCGGTGTCGCTCTCGCGGATACGTTCCACCAGCTCCCGGTACAGCGCCACATCGCGGCTCGGCTTGCCAGTCTTCGGATCGCGCACATGGCAATGGGCGACGGTGGCGCCGGCCTTGGCGGCTTCGATGGCGGCGGCGGCGATTTCCTTCGGAGTGACGGGAATGGCCGGGTGCTTGCCGACGGTATCGCCGGCGCCGGTGACGGCACAGGTGACGATGACTTCGTAGTTCACGGTTGTTTCATCCTTCTGCGAGGCGATCGGAAACCGTGCGCGGGCAGGCCCGCGCACTGGGCGTTGCGTTGAGTTACTTCAGCGAAGCGAGGGCGCTGTCGATGCCGCTCTTGCCGTCGAAGGTGGTGATACCGGCGAGCCAGCCCTTGACCACTTCCGGGTTGGCTTTCAGCCACTCACGGGCGACCTTGGCCGGGTCCTGACGCTCCATGATCGGCTGCATCAGTTCAGCTTCCTGCGCACTGGTGAAGCGCAGGTTGGCCAGCAGGCGATCAGCGTTGGGGCAACGCTGGGCGAAGTCCGGAGCGGTAACGGTGGAGACCGTGGCGGCGCCATCGTTGGGGCCGAACACATCCTCGCTACCGGTGAGATAGGTGATGGGCATCTGGATGTTCATCGGGTGCGGTTTCCAGCCGAAGAACACCACCGGTTTGTTGTTCTTCACCGCCCGCTTGACCGCCGTGAGCATGGCCGCCTCGCTGGACTCCACCAGCTTGAAGCCGCCCAGGCCGAACTGATTGGCGTCGATCATTTTCTGGATCGCGGTATTGGCGCCGGAACCCGACTCGATGCCGTAGATCTTGCCGTCCAGCTGGTCCTTGAACTTCGCGATATCGGCGAAGGTGCGCAGGCCCAGATCGGCGGCGTAGGTGGGAACGGCGAGTACGGCGATGGCGTCGTTCAGCGAAGGCTCTGCGGCGACTTTCACCGACTTGGCTTCGAGGAAGGGCTTGATGTTGTCATCCATGATCGGCTTCCAGTAGCCAAGGAAGACATCGACCTGTTTCTTCTGGATGCCGGCGAAGATGATCTGCTGCGATGCCTGGGTCTGGGTGGTCTGGTACCCCAGGCTGCCGAGCAGTTCGTTGGCAACGGCGGTGGTGGCGACGACGTCGGTCCAGCCGACCACGCCCACGCGGATCTTCTGGCAACTGGCGTCTTCGGCGGCGAATGCGGCGGAACTGGAGAGGGCGAACAAACAGCAACCAGCGAATGCGGTAAGACGTTTCATTGATGCTCCCCTTGCGGCCATACGGTTTGTAT
Organism: Pseudomonas sp. BN414; assembly: GCF_029871275.1. Classification (NCBI taxonomy): domain Bacteria; kingdom Pseudomonadati; phylum Pseudomonadota; class Gammaproteobacteria; order Pseudomonadales; family Pseudomonadaceae; genus Pseudomonas; species Pseudomonas sp. BN414. The sequence continues at coordinate 18,427 of NZ_SSOL01000057.1, read as the reverse complement.
TTGTTGTGCAGGAGCCGGGGGCGACTCCTTCCGTTTTCGGGCGCCACTACAACCCGATGGAGACAAATTACTCAGCGTCCGAACCTGCGATTCGAACTAAAACGACTACCTGTTGAACAGGAGCGACCACCTTTCTTGCGCTCTTGAGGCCGTTCCCTTTTAGTGGGTTATCCCATGCGCGGAAACCGACCATGTCCCAGACTTTCAGCTTCCTCCTGCTGCCTGGCTTCTCGATGATGGGACTGATGTCGGCGGTGGAACCCTTGCGCGTGGCCAACCGCTTTCGTGGTGAGCTGTACCGCTGGCGGCTACTCAGCCTGGACGGGGGCCCGGTGGCGGGCAGCAATGGCATGTCGCTGAACGTCGACGCTGGACTGGAGACGCCGCCGGAAGGGGACTGCCTGTTCGTGGTCGCTGGCTTCGATCCGCTCGCCAGCTTCGGTCCGCGCCTCGCCCACTGGCTTAACCGTGCGGAGCACGACGGATTGCTGTTGGGTGGGATCGACACCGGCAGCTTTGTGCTCGCCGAAGCCGAGCTGTTCAGTCGGCAACGCCTCACCCTGCACTGGGAAGCCATCGAAGCCTTCCAGGAGCGCTACCCGGCGCTCAGCGTCACCCAGGAGCTCTTCGAAATCGACGGACGACGCATCACCAGTGCCGGCGGCACCGCGAGCCTCGACCTGATGCTCACCCTCATCGCCCGCAGCCACGGCGAGGCCCTGGCGCTGCAGGTTTCCGAGCAGTTCGTGCTGGGCCGCATCCGCACCCAGCAGGACCACCAGCGCATGCAGGTCGCCAGCCGCTTCAATGTGCACAACAAGAAGCTGGTGCAGGTCATCGGCGAGATGCAACGGCACAGCGAGGCGCCATTGAGTTCACGGGAGCTGGCCGAACGGGTGAGCGTCACGCCGCGCCAGCTGGAGCGACTGTTCCGCCTGCACCTGAAGGAAACGCCGTCGAACTTCTACCTCGGCCTGCGCCTGGAAAAGGCACGGCAGCTATTGCGCCAGACCGACATGAGCGTGCTGGAAGTGGCGCTGGCCTGCGGATTCGAGTCCTCGTCCTACTTTTCCCGCGCCTACCGTGCGCGCTTCAACACCTGCCCGAGCCAGGACCGGCATGAGCATCCGGATCAGGCACCTGCTCGCCAGATAGGGTGAACCAAGAACCTGTGAAAGCGAATTCATTCGCGAAAAGCCGCGTAGCGGCCCAAGGGTACGCGCCTGACGCAGGCCTTCGGCCTGCAATCGCGATTGAAATCGCTCCCACAAAGCTTGTTGTGGGGGCGAATTCATTCGCTATGCAGGACGCAGTCCTGCCAATGACCTTGCAGACGGGCAGCTACGCTGCCCTAAGCGAATGAATTCGCCCCCACAAGGAATTGCGAACCCGCGACTACACAGCCCTTCCCTGCTCCGCCAGCGCCTGCTGCACCAGGGGGTGCAGACATTCGCCGTGGTGCTCCACTTGCCAGGCCATCAGCTCGATGCGCATGGCCGGCGTCCAGAAACTCTGCAGGTGCGTCCGCACCCCCTTGACTGCCTGCTCCTTGTCCGGCTCGGAAGCGAAGAACTGAGCGATCTGGTTGGCCATCTTGATCAGGTTGTCGGTGCTCATCGGCGTACCTCGACTTTTTCGGTCCTGCGGCGGTCCTTGAGCAGGCGCCGCTGTTCGTCACTGAACTCTTGATAGCGTTTTTGCCATTCGGAGGGGTGGTAGACCCGCGTCACCTCCACCGCCGTCACCTTGTACTCCGGGCAGTTGGTGGCCCAGTCGGAGTTGTCGGTGGTGATCACGTTGGCCCCCGATTCTGGGAAGTGGAAGGTGGTGTACACCACCCCCGGCGCCACCCGCTCGCTGACCTTGGCGCGCAGCACCGTCTGTCCGGCGCGGCTGCCCACGCCCACCCAGTCGCCCTCGTTGATGCCGCGGCTCTCGGCGTCGGTCGGGTGGATCTCCAGTCGGTCCTCTTCATGCCAGGCGACGTTGTCGGTGCGCCGGGTCTGGGCGCCGACGTTGTACTGGCTGAGGATGCGGCCGGTGGTCAACAGCAGCGGATAGCGATTGTTGACCCTCTCTTCCGTAGGCACGTAGCCGGTGAGCATGAAGCGTCCCTTGCCCCGCACGAATTCCTCGATGTGCATGGTCGGCGTGCCATCCGGCGCGGCGTCGTTGCAGGGCCATTGCAGGCTGCCGTGACGATCCAGCTCGGCGTAGCTGACGCGGGTGAAGGTCGGGGTAAGGCTGGCGATCTCGTCCATGATCTGAGACGGGTGCTTGTAGTCCATCTTGTAGCCGAGGGCGTTGGCCAGCAGCTGCGTCGCCTCCCAGTCGGCCTTGCCGCCCAGCGGGTCCATCACCTTGCGTACGCGGGAGATGCGCCGTTCGGCGTTGGTGAAAGTGCCGTCCTTCTCCAGGAAGGAACTGCCCGGCAGGAAGACATGGGCGAACTTCGCGGTTTCGTTGAGGAAGATGTCCTGCACCACCACGCATTCCATTGCCGACAGGGCGGCAGTGACGTGCTGGGTATTGGGGTCGCTCTGGGCGATGTCCTCGCCCTGGCAGTACAGCGCCTTGAAGGTGCCGCCAAGCGCCGCCTCGAACATGTTGGGAATGCGCAGGCCCGGATCGGGCTGCAGGGTCACACCCCAGGCCTGCTCGAACTGGGCACGCACGGTGTCGTTGGAAACGTGGCGATAGCCGGGCAATTCATGGGGGAAGGAACCCATGTCGCAGGAGCCCTGCACGTTGTTCTGTCCACGCAACGGGTTCACGCCGACGCCCTCGCGGCCGATGTTGCCGGTGGCCATGGCGAGGTTGGCGATACCCATGACCGAGGTGCTGCCCTGGCTGTGTTCGGTCACGCCCAGGCCGTAGTAGATGGCCGCGTTGCCGCCGGTGGCGTAGAGCCGCGCAGCGGCGCGGATGTCGTCAGGCGACACCCCGCAAATCGGCCCCATGGCCTCGGGGGAGTTTTCCGGCAGGCTGACGAAATCGCGCCAGCGGGCGAAGTCAGTCGCTTCGCAGCGAGCGTCGACGAAGTCCTGTTTGACCAGGCCTTCGGTGACGATCACGTGGGCCAGGGCATTGAGCATGGCCACGTTGGTCCCCGGACGCAGCGCCAGGTGCAGCTCAGCGCGGGCGTGGGGCGAATCCACCAGATCGATGCGGCGCGGGTCGATGACGATCAGCCGCGCACCCTCGCGCAGGCGGCGTTTGAGCTGGGAGCCGAACACCGGGTGGGCGTCGGTGGGATTGGCGCCGATCACCAGCACCACGTCGGCCTGCATCACCGAGTCGAAGCTCTGGGTGCCAGCGGACTCCCCGAGGGTCTGCTTGAGACCGTAGCCGGTGGGCGAGTGGCAGACACGGGCGCAAGTGTCGACGTTGTTATTGCCGAAGCCGGCGCGCACCAGCTTCTGCACCAGGTAGGTTTCTTCGTTGGTGCAGCGGCTGGAGGTAATGCCACCGATGGAGTCGCGCCCGTACTTGAGCTGGATGCGGCGGAATTCACTGGCCGCGTAGTTTACCGCCTCTTCCCAGCTGACTTCCTGCCAGGGGTCTTCGATGTGCTTGCGGATCATCGGTTTGGTGATGCGGTCCGGGTGGGTCGCATAACCCCAGGCGAAGCGGCCCTTGACGCAGGAATGGCCGTGGTTGGCCTGGCCGTTCTTGTCCGGAACCATGCGCACCAGCTGGTCGCCCTTCATTTCGGCTTTGAACGAGCAACCCACGCCGCAGTAGGCACAGGTGGTGATGACGCTGCGTTCGGGCTGGCCGAGTTCGACCACGCTCTTTTCCATCAGGGTGGCGGTCGGGCAGGCCTGTACACAGGCGCCACAGGACACGCATTCGGAGTCGAGGAAGTTCTCGCCACCGGCCGCCGCCACGCGGGACTCGAAGCCACGCCCGCTGATGGTCAGGGCGAAGGTGCCCTGGGTCTCCTCGCAGGCGCGCACGCAGCGGTTGCAGACGATGCACTTGCTCGGGTCGTAGTCGAAATAGGGGTTGGAGACGTCCTTCTGCTCATCCAGGTGATTGGCGCCGTCGTAGCCGTAACGCACCTCGCGCAGGCCCACCTGGCCGGCGACGGTCTGCAGCTCGCAGTTGCCGTTGGCCGAGCAGGTCAGGCAATCCAACGGGTGGTCCGAGATGTACAGCTCCATCACATTGCGACGCAGGGTGGCGAGCTTGGGAGTCTGGGTGTGGACCACCATGCCTTCGGTCACCGGAGTGGTGCAGGAGGCCGGATAGCCACGCATGCCATCGATCTCGACCAGGCACATGCGGCAGGAACCGAAGGCTTCCAGGCTGTCGGTGGCGCACAGCTTGGGAATGGTGGTGCCGAGCAGTGCGGCGGCACGCATGACCGAGGTGCCGGCCGGCACACTGATCTCACGACCGTCGATGCTCAGGCTGACCTGCACCTCGCTTTCGCGGGCCGGGGTGCCCAGGTCGACATCGCTGGAGGGATCGAAGATGTTGATCATTGGTCGGCCTCCACGGGCTCAAGACCGAAGTCGGCAGGGAAGTGCTTGAGCGCGCTGGTCACCGGGAAGGCGGTCATGCCACCCAGGGCGCAGAGCGAGCCGTACGTCATGGTGTCGCAGAGGTCCCTGAGGAGCAGGGCCTGCTCTTCGCGGGCGGTGACATCGGTGGCGGCGATCAGTCGGTCCACCACTTCCACGCCGCGCGTCGAACCGATGCGGCATGGCGTGCACTTGCCGCAGGACTCCTCGGCGCAGAACTCCAGGGCGAAACGGGCCATATGGGCCATGTCCAGCGTGTCGTCGGCGACCACTACGCCACCGTGACCGAGCATCGCGCCCATGGCGGCGAAGGCCTCGTAGTCCAGCGGCGTATCGAATTGCGACGGCGGCACCCAGGCACCCAGCGGGCCGCCCACCTGCGCGGCCTTCAGCGGGCGGCCACTGGCAGTGCCGGCGCCATAGCCTTCCACCAGCTCACGCAGGGTCAGGCCGAAGGCACGTTCCACCAGACCGCCGTGGCGGATGTTGCCAGCCAGCTGGAAGGGCATGGTGCCCAGCGAGCGACCCATGCCGAAGTCCCGGTAGAACTGCGCGCCACGGGCGAGAATCACCGGCACCGAGGCCAAGGTGAGCACGTTGTGGACCAGCGTCGGCAGGCCGAACAGGCCCTGCAGCGCGGGCAGCGGTGGCTTGGCACGGACCACGCCGCGCTTGCCTTCCAGCGAATCCAGCAGGGCGGTTTCCTCACCGCAGATATAGGCACCAGCGCCTACGCGCACGTCGAGGTCGAAGGCCCGGCCGCTGCCACCGACGTTGGCGCCGAGGTAGCCGGCCTCGCGGGCGATCTCGATGGCCGCGCGCAGGTTATCCACCGACTGCGGGTACTCGGAGCGCACGTAGATGTAGCCCATGGTGGCACCGACGGCGAGGCCGGCGATGGCCATGCCCTCGATCAGCAGGAAGGGGTCGCCCTCCATCAGCATGCGGTCAGCGAAGGTGCCGGAGTCGCCTTCGTCGGCGTTGCAGACCACGTACTTCTGCGCGGCGGCGGCGCCACGCACAGTGCGCCACTTGATGCCTGCCGGGAAGGCCGCACCGCCCCGACCACGCAGGCCGGAATCCAGCACGGCGGTAACGACGTCATCGCCGCTCAGGCCTATGGCGCGGGTCAGCCCTTCGAAACCGCCGTTAGCGCGGTAGTCGTCCAGGGACAGCGGCCGGGTGATGCCGGCGCGGGCGAAGAGCAGGCGCTGCTGGCTCTTCAGGTAGGGCAGCTCCTCCACCGGCCCAAGGGCTAGCGGATGGCCGCTGGCCTCGCCCTGCAGGGCTTCCAGCAGCGAGGGCACATCCTCGGCTGCAACCGGACCGAAACCCAGGCGCCCTTCGGCGGTGTCCAGCTCCACCAGTGGCTCCAGCCAGTAGAGGCCACGGGAACTGGTGCGCCGGATGTCCAGTAACAGCTTGCGCTGTTCGGCTTCACGGGCGAGCGCCGTTGCCACATCGTCCGCGCCGACGGCACGGGCGACGGAATCACAGGAGACGTACAGCGTCAGCATGAGCCGTCCTCCAGGCAACCGTTCACCAGGGAACGCAGGCGCTCGGGGGTGAGGCGCGCGTGCAGGCGGCCGTCCAGCTCCAGAGCGGGCGAACAAGCGCAGGCGCCCAGGCAGTAGACCGGCCGCAGGCTGATCTGGCCGTCGGCACTGGTGCCGTGGTCATCCAGCTCCAGCTGTTCGCGCAACTGCGCGGCGAGGCGCTCGGCGCCCATGCTCTGGCAGGACTCGGCACGGCACAGGCGCAGGGTATGGCGCGCCGGCGGTGTGGTACGGAAATCGTGGTAGAAGCTGATCACCCCACGCACCTCAGCCAGGCTGAGGTTCAGGGCGTGGGCGATTTCGGGAATGGCGACGTCAGGGATGTAACCCGCGCCTTCCTGGATGGCGTGAAGGATCGGCAGCAGGGCACCGGGGGTGTCCTTCTCGCGCTCCAGCACGCTATGGATCAGAGGCAGGTGAAGCGTCTCATCAGGCATACAGCGTTCCTCTGCTTCGCGGACGACAGGGCAGTGCCGTTCATCGTCCGGAGGTCTCGGCTGCGGCTCACTCACCACGTCACGGAGCGTGGCCTGTGGTGGCCGTCCTAGCGTCCCGAAGCGCATCTACGCGCGCTCGTCGGGACATTCGGGGAGCTTGCCATCCCCGTCATTCGGAAATTTCACCCCAGCGACCCTGCGCATTCTGAAACCGACGCAGGCCGACGGAGCGCTCCGTACCTTCCTTTATAGGCGGTGGGCGGAGGCACTTGGCGACGGGCGGACCTGTGGTTTGTCGCAATGAAACCGCTGTGGGGGCGATTTCAATCGCTATGCAGGCCGCAGGCCTGCCCGCCTGGTGCGAAATGGGGCAGCTGCGCTGCCCATCGCGAATGAATTCGCCCCCACAAGAGCAACGATCGGCATCGCCAGATGGGTAGTTCCGAACCCCGCTTGCCCATTAGCGACCGGCTTGACGCTTTCGGCAATACCCCGGTCGCTTTTGCGCGATAGCGTCGAATTCCCCGGGGATATGCTCCCCTCAAAGCGCCGGCAGAAGATTCGGCGCATGGATAACAGGGGACAGCCTGATGAGCCCAGCCGAACTGCACGCCGACAGCATCGTCATCGACGGTCTGATCATCGCCAAGTGGAACCGTGAACTCTTCGAAGACATGCGCAAGGGCGGCCTGACCGCAGCCAACTGCACCGTGTCGGTCTGGGAGGGCTTCCAGGCGACGGTGAACAACATCACCGCGAGCAACAAGCTGATCCGCGAAAACAGCGACCTGGTGATCCCGGTGCGCACCACCGCCGACATCCGCAAGGCCAAGGAACTGGGCAAGACCGGCATCCTCTACGGTTTCCAGAACGCCCATGCGTTCGAAGACCAGATCGGCTACGTCGAGGTGTTCAAGCAGCTGGGCGTGGGCATCGTGCAGATGTGCTACAACACCCAGAACCTGGTCGGCACCGGCTGCTACGAGCGCGACGGCGGCCTGTCCGGCTTCGGTCGCGAGATCGTCGCCGAGATGAACCGCGTCGGCGTCATGTGCGACCTGTCCCACGTGGGCTCCAAGACTTCCGAAGAAGTCATCCTCGAATCCAAGAAGCCGGTCTGCTACTCCCACTGCCTGCCGTCCGGCCTGAAAGAACATCCGCGCAACAAGTCCGACGAAGAGCTGAAGTTCATCGCCGATCACGGCGGTTTCGTCGGCGTGACCATGTTCGCGCCCTTCCTCGCCAAGGGCATCGACTCGACCATCGACGACTACGCCGAAGCCATCGAGTACGTGATGAACATCGTGGGCGAAGACGCCATCGGCATCGGTACCGACTTCACCCAGGGCCATGGCAAGGAATTCTTCGAGTGGCTGACCCACGACAAGGGTTACGCCCGCCGCCTGACCAACTTCGGGAAGATCGTCAACCCGCTGGGCATTCGCACCGTGGGCGAATTCCCCAACCTCACCGAAACCCTGCTCAAGCGCGGCATGCCCGAGCGCGTGGTGCGCAAGGTCATGGGCGAGAACTGGGTTCGCGTACTGAAGGACGTCTGGGGCGAGTAACCGCCCTTTTCCCCTCTCCCCTCCGGAGAGGGGCCAAACCCTCACCCCAACCCTCTCCCAGAGGGAGAGGGGGTTAAGTCAGCCCGCAGCCGGGCCCAAATCGAATTCCGGAGCTAAAACAACATGGCCAAACACGCCCCCGAACTGCCCATCGAAGTCGACAGCGAAACCGGTGTCTGGACCACCGACGCCCTGCCTATGCTGTACGTGCCCCGTCACTTCTTCGTGAACAACCACATGGGCATCGAAGCCGAACTGGGCCCGGAGCGCTACGCCGAAATCCTCTACAAGGCTGGCTACAAATCCGCCTGGCACTGGTGCGAGAAGGAAGCCGAATGCCATGGCCTGGAAGGCGTGGCGGTGTTCGAGCACTACATGAAGCGTTTGTCACAGCGCGGTTGGGGCCTGTTCCAGATCGAGTCCATCGACCTCGACAAGGGCACCGCCCAGGTGCGCCTGAAGCACTCCGCATTCGTGTACGTGTACGGCAAGGTTGGTCGCAAGGTCGACTACATGTTCACCGGCTGGTTCGCCGGCGCCATGGACCAGATCCTCCAGGCCCGTGGCAGCAGCGTCCGCACCGTCGCCGAGCAGGTGTACGGCGGCTCCGAAGAAGGCCACGACGACGGCCTGTTCATCGTCAAACCTCTGTAAGGCGAGGCAAGGGCAATGGCATTCGAAGCAATGTTCCAGCCGATCCAGATCGGCAAACTCACCATCCGCAACCGTGTGCTGTCCACCGCCCACGCAGAGGTCTACGCCACCGACGGCGGCATGACCACCGAGCGCTACGTGAAGTACTACGAAGAGAAGGCCAAGGGCGGTATCGGCCTGGCCATCTGCGGTGGTTCCTCCGTGGTCGCCATCGACAGCCCGCAGGAATGGTGGAGCTCGGTGAACCTGTCCACCGACCGCATCATTCCGCACTTCCAGAATCTGGCCGACGCCATGCACAAGCACGGCGCCAAGATCATGATCCAGATTACCCATATGGGCCGTCGCTCCCGTTGGGACGGCTTCAACTGGCCGACCCTGATGTCGCCGTCCGGCATCCGCGAGCCCGTGCACCGCGCCACCTGCAAGACCATCGAGGTGGAAGAGATCTGGCGTGTGATCGGCAACTACGCTCAGGCTGCGCGCCGGGCGAAGGAAGGCGGCCTGGACGGCGTCGAGCTGTCCGCCGTGCACCAGCACATGATCGACCAGTTCTGGAGCCCGCGCGTCAACAAGCGTACCGACGAGTGGGGTGGCACCTTCGAGGGCCGCATGAAGTTCGGCCTGGAAGTGCTCAAGGCCGTGCGCGCCGAAGTCGGCGACGATTTCTGCGTCGGCATGCGTATCTGCGGTGACGAGTTCCACCCGGACGGCCTGTCCCACGAGGACATGAAGCAGATCGCCAAGTACTACAGCGACACCGGCATGCTCGACTTCCTCGGCGTGGTCGGCTCGGGCTGCGACACCCACAACACCCTGGCCAACGTGATCCCGAACATGAGCTTCCCGCCGGAGCCTTTCCTGCACCTGGCAGCCGGCATCAAGGAAGTGGTCAACGTCCCGGTCCTGCATGCGCAGAACATCAAGGACCCGAACCAGGCCACCCGCATCCTGGAAGGCGGCTACGTGGACATGGTCGGCATGACCCGCGCCCACATGGCCGACCCGCACCTGATCGCCAAGATCAAGATGGGCCAGATCGACCAGATCAAGCAGTGCGTCGGCGCCAACTACTGCATCGACCGCCAGTACCAGGGCCTGGACGTGCTCTGCATCCAGAACGCTGCCACTTCCCGTGAATACCTGGGCGTACCGCACATCATCGAGAAGACCACCGGCGTGAAACGCAAGGTAGTCGTCGTCGGCGGCGGCCCGGCTGGCATGGAAGCGGCCCGCGTAGCGGCCGAACGCGGCCACGACGTGACCCTGTTCGAGAAGAAGGATCAGCTCGGCGGCCAGATCACCATCGCCTCCAAGGCGCCGCAGCGTGACCAGATCGCCGGCATCACCCGCTGGTACCAACTGGAGATCGCACGTCTCGGCGTCGACCTGCGCCTGGGCACCGCGGCCAACCCGGAAGCCATCCTCGACCTCAAGCCGGACATCGTCGTCCTGGCCAACGGCGGTCATCCGTTCCTGGAGCAGAACGAGCACTGGGGCGCGGCAGAAGGCCTGGTGGTGAGCAGCTGGGACGTGCTCAACGGCACCGTGGCACCGGGCAAGAACGTGCTGGTCTACGACACCATCTGCGAGTTCGGCGGCATGTCGGCGGCGGACTTCCTGGCCGACAAAGGCGCCCAGGTGGAAATCGTCACCGACGACATCAAGCCGGGCATCGCCATGGGTGGCACCACCTTCCCGACCTACTACCGCAGCATGTATCCGAAAGAAGTGATCATGACCGGCGACCTGATGCTGGAGAAGGTCTACCGCGAGGGTGACAAGGTCGTGGCGGTGCTGGAGAACGAGTACACCGGCGCTCGCGAAGAGCGTGTGGTGGATCAGATCGTCATCGAGAACGGCGTGCGCCCGGACGAGAGCCTGTACTACGCGCTCAAGGACGGTTCGCGCAACAAGGGGCAGATCGACGTCGAGGCACTGTTCGCCATCAAGCCGCAGCCCTGCCTGAGCCAGCCCGGCGACGGTTACCTGCTGTTCCGTATCGGCGACTGCGTGGCCCAGCGCAACACCCACGCGGCGATCTACGACGCTCTGCGTCTGTGCAAGGACTTCTGATGGACGCTCCCCTCTCCCTCTGGGAGAGGGGCCGGGGGTGAGGGATGGCGCGGGCCGGCACGGATTTCCAGTGACGCCACGCTCCCCTCACCCCAGCCCTCTCCCGGAGGGAGAGGGAGCCATCCGTGCCGCTTTCAGGTCCCGGTAGGAGACCAACAATGCTGAACACCCTTCTTCCCATCCTGCTCTTCGTCGCCCTCGGCCTTGCCGTGCTGGGCGCCGCGAAGCGCTTCTTCATGTGGCGCCGCGGCCGACCCTCCAAGGTCGACTGGATCGGTGGCCTGATGAAGATGCCGCGCCGCTACCTGGTGGATCTGCACCATGTGGTCGAGCGCGACAAGTACATGTCCAAGACCCACGTGGCCACCGCCGGTGGTTTCGTGCTGTCGGCCGTGCTGGCAATCGCGGTGCACGGCTTCGGCCTGCACAGCCGGATCCTCGGCTTCGCCCTGCTGGCCGCCACCGTGCTGATGTTCGTTGGCGCCCTCTTCGTCGCCAAACGCCGTCTGGACCCGCCGTCCCGCCTGTCCAAGGGTCCGTGGATGCGTCTGCCGAAGAGCCTGCTGATGTTCGCGGCGAGCTTCTTCATCGCGACGCTGCCAGTCGCCGGCATCCTGCCGGAAGGCTTCGGCGGCTGGTTCCTCGCCGGCATCCTCGCCATTGGCGTGGCCTGGGGCGTGTCCGAACTGTTCCTCGGCATGACCTGGGGCGGCCCGATGAAGCACGCCTTCGCCGGTGCCCTGCACCTGGCCTGGCACCGTCGCGCCGAGCGCTTCGGCGGCGGCCGCTCCACCGGTCTCAAGGCGCTGAACCTGAACGATCCCGAGGCACCGCTCGGCGTCGAGAAGCCCACCGACTTCACCTGGAACCAGCTGCTCGGCTTCGACGCCTGCGTGCAGTGCGGCAAGTGCGAGGCCGTGTGCCCCGCCTTCGCTGCCGGCCAGCCGCTGAACCCGAAGAAGCTGATCCAGGACATGGTCATCGGCCTGGCTGGCGGCAATGACGCCAAGTTCGCCGGCAGTCCCTATCCGGGCATCCCGCTGGGCGAACACGCTGGCGGCCCGCATCAGCCGATCGTGGTCCAGGGCGGCAAGGGCCTGGTGGAAGCGGACACCCTGTGGTCCTGCACCACCTGCCGTGCCTGCGTCGAGGAATGCCCGATGATGATCGAGCACGTCGATGCCATCGTCGACATGCGCCGTCATCTCACCCTGGAGAAGGGCGCCACCCCGAACAAGGGTGCCGAGGTACTGGAAAACCTGATCGCCACCGACAACCCCGGCGGCTTCGCCCCCGGCGGCCGCCTGAACTGGGCCGCGGACCTGAACCTGCCGCTGATGAGCGAGAAGAAACAGGCCGACGTGCTGTTCTGGGTCGGCGACGGTGCCTTCGACATGCGCAACCAGCGCACCCTGCGCGCCTTCGTGAAGGTCCTGAAAGCCGCCAACGTCGACTTCGCCGTGCTCGGCCTGGAAGAACGCGACAGCGGTGACGTGGCCCGACGCCTGGGTGACGAGGCCACCTTCCAGACCCTGGCCAAACGCAACATCGCCACCCTCAACCAGTACCGCTTCAAGAAGATCGTTTCCTGCGATCCGCACAGCTTCCATGTGCTGAAGAACGAGTACGGCGCCCTGGGTGGCAGCTACGAAGTCCTGCACCACAGCACCTACATCAACGAACTGATGCAAGGCGGCAGCCTCAGCCTCGGGCAGCACAAGGGCGGCAGCGTGACCTACCACGACCCGTGCTACCTCGGCCGTTACAACGGCGAGTACGAAGCGCCGCGTGCCGTGCTCAAGGCCATCGGCATCGAGGTGAAGGAAATGGAACGCTCCGGCTTCCGTTCCCGTTGCTGCGGCGGTGGCGGTGGCGCACCGATTACCGACATTCCCGGCAAGCAGCGGATCCCGGACATGCGCATGGTGGACATCAAGGAAACCGGCGCCGAGCTCGTGGCCGTCGGCTGCCCGCAGTGCACCGCAATGCTCGAAGGCGTGGTCGCCCCGCGCCCGGAGATCAAGGACATCGCCGAACTGGTGGCGGATGTGCTGATCGAGGCGCCGGTGGAAGCAAAAAAGCCGTCGGCGGCTAAAGCTGCTGTGGAGGTGGCGTGATGGTACGCACAGAACCAGCAGGTGTAGGAGCGAGCTTGCTCGCGAACCGGCACCGCGCCGACGTCATCTCCTTCGCGAGCAAGCTCGCTCCTACCAAAAGCATGCTGGAGGCCCGCCCATGAGCGACATCATCCGCCGCGACCCGCGTGCCGAGTGGATCGCCCGCAACCGCCTGCACCCGCTGCATGCCGCCATGCAGACCCAGGGGCAGACGAGCTGGATGGGCCCTAACGGCCTGCTTCGCAAGAATCCCCACGCCGCTGCCGCCGGGTTCATCGGCCCGAACGGCATCAAGCGCATCGACCGCAGCGGCGCCCAGCAGGGCACCGCCGGCAAGCGCGGCGCGGCCAGCGAAGTGGTACAGCTGCCGCTGCACGTGATCGAACAACCGACCTTCCACATCTGCGTGGTGCCGGACATGGTCGGCGGCCGTCTTTCCAGCCATGACAAGGACCTCTTGGGCCTGGCCAACAAGCTGGCCGGCAACGAAGGAGCGGTGGTTGCCGTGCTCTTCGGCGAGGACAAGGAATCCGCCTTCGACACCGCCGGCGTCGACCGCATCCTGCGTATCGCCGGTGGCGATTTCGACGGTTACTCGCCGGAAGCCCGCGTGCTCGCCCTGAGTGCCGTGGAAAGCCAGTTGGCGCCGCGCCACTGGCTGCTGCCCGATAGCCGCACCGGTGGCGGTGAACTGGGTCGCCGGCTGGCCGCGAAGCTGGGCGAGCGCCCGGCCACGCGCGTCTGGCAGGTCGCCAATGAACAAGCCACCGGACGTGCTGGCGCTGGTCGCGAGGACTTGGTGCGCGCCGTGCCGCGCCTGATCCTCGCCGCTGCCGAATGTGCGGAACCGGTCAGCGAAACCCGTCATGAAGCCCGCTCTCTGGAACTGACGGCGAACATTGCCCACAGCCTGCCCCGCATCGAGGACCTCGGCCCGGTGGCCGTCGATCCGGCGCAGATCCCCATGGCCGAGGCAGAGTTCATCCTCTCCGGCGGTAACGGGGTGAAGAACTGGGCACAATTCCACGAAGCGGCCGGCGCCCTCGGCGCCACCGAAGGCGCTTCCCGCGTGGCGGTGGACGACGGCTTCATGCCGCGTAATCGCCAGGTGGGTGCCACCGGTACCTGGGTCACCGCACGGGTCTATCTGGCCGTGGGTATCTCCGGTGCCATCCAGCACCTGCAGGGCATCGGCGCCTGCGACAAGGTGGTGGCGGTGAACATGGACCCGGGCTGCGACATGATCAAACGCGCTGACCTCTCGGTGATCGGCGACTCGGGCGCCATCCTCGCCGCGCTGATCCAGCTGGCCACCGAATACCGTCAGGGAGGGGCACGCGATGCCGCATGACGCACTCAAGATCGTCAGCCTGGTCTCCATCGGCGCACACCCCACTTCGGGCCGCGCGCGCCGCGCCGACCAGGACGCCCGCGCCGTCGAACTCGGCCTGCGCCTGGCGGGCCCGCGCCTGCGCGTGGTGCATGCCGGCAATCCGCAGGAAGAAGCCCTGCGCGCCTATCTGGGCATGGGGCTGGATGAGTTGATCGTCCTGGAACAGGGACCGCAGGACGACGCGCTGCATCCGCTGGGGGACTTCCTCCGCGAGAGCGGTGCGCAACTCGTCCTCACCGGCAGTCAGGCGGAAACCGGCGAAGGCTCGGGGCTGTTGCCCTACCTGCTGGCCGAACGCCTGGGCTGGCCGCTGGTGGTGGGCCTGGCCGAGGTGGAGAAAGTCGACAACGGCGTGGCCCAGGTACTGCAAGCCCTGCCCCGGGGCCAACGTCGCCGCCTGAAGGTGCGTCTGCCCTTCGTCGCCAGCGTCGACAACGCCGCGCCCACTGCTCGCCAGAGCGCCTTCGGGCCGGCCCGTCGCGGCCGCATCGAAGCGGAAGACGTCGAGCTCGTGGAGGATGTAATGTTCGCCGAGGCCCAGCTGCAGCCGGCCCGTCCGCGACCCAAGCGGCTCAAGGTGATCAAGGCCAAGACCGGCGCCGAGCGGATGAAGGCGGCGACCGCCAAGGCATCCGGCGGTGGCGGCCAGGTGCTCAAGGATGTCTCGCCGCAAGCGGGCGCCGAAGCTATCTTCAAACTGTTGCTGGAAGAGGGCGTGCTGCGCTGATCGCGCAGCACCTGACGCGGAGGAATAGCGCGATGATGCATGCCGATCTGATCGACCAGGAAGACTTCCGCGAGCGCCTGGTGGCGCTGGGAATCAGCATCCCGCCAGGGGTGAGCGCCGAACAGGCGTGTGAGCAGGCTGTTAGCGGTCTCAGCCCGGAGCGCGCACTGGCGCTGCGCCGCCTGGTGGAAGAGTTGCTGGGTGGCAGCGCGACCCTGCTGCCGAACGTGCGTGAAGCCATTTCGCGCACGCTGCTGCCGGCGCTGGTACCGCGCTGACAGCTGAAACCCATGAATGAAAAAGGGCGCCATGGGCGCCCTTTTCTATGTCTGTAGGTTGAGGCTGAGCGAAGCGAAGCCCAACGATATCGATGCAGCTTTGTGGGAGCGAATTCATTCGCGATTCCCGTCCTTCAAATCCCTGCACGGCCCACCTACCCTCACCCCAACCCTCTCCCAGAGGGAGAGGGGGCAGATCCTGCCTGGCCAGTAGTTCCCTGCTACACCACCCGCACACTGGCGAAAGTGGACTCGCCCTGGGCGCGGCTCAGCGCTACGCCGGCGGTGGAGGGTGCGTTGCGTACCAGTTCGTCCGGCACCGGCATCAGGGCCACGACGTTGGCGTTCTGGCCGGCGCGTTCGTCGCGCGGAGGAATGCCGAAGTACTCGCGGTAGCACTTGGAGAAGTGCGGTGTGGAAACGAAGCCGCACACCGAAGCCACTTCGATGATCGACATGGCGGTTTGCTTGAGCAGTTGGCGCGCACGGATCAGGCGCAACTTCAGGTAATAGCGCGATGGCGAGCAGTGCAGGTACTTCTGGAACAGGCGCTCAAGCTGGCGGCGCGAGACGTCGACGTAGGTAGCCAGTTCGTCGAGGTCGATGGGCTCTTCCAGGTTGGCTTCCATCAGCGCGACGATTTCCTGCAACTTCGGCTGGTTGGTGCCGAGCATGTGCTTGAGCGGCACGCGCTGGTGATCCTGTTCGTTACGGATGCGCTCGTAGATGAACATCTCGGAGATCGCCGCCGCCAGTTCGCGACCATGCTCGCGGGCGATCAGGTGCAGCATCATGTCCATGGGCGCGGTGCCGCCGGACGAGGTGTTGCGATTGCGGTCGATGGAGAACAGGCGGGTGGTGATGCCGGCACGCGGGAAGGCTTCCTGCATCGCCGCCAGACACTCCCAGTGCACGCTGCACTCGAAGCCGTCGAGCAGGCCGGCCTTGGCCAGCGCCCAACTGCCGGTGCACACGGCGCCCAGCTGGCGGCCCTGGCGAGCCTGGGACTGAAGCCATTGCACGTGTTCGCGGCTGACGCTGTGCTGGATATCGACACCGCCGCAGACGATCACTGCATCCAGCGCCGGCGCATTGTCCAGGCCGCTGTCGGGGGTGATCTGCAGGCCGTCGCTGGCGCTGACCGGGCGGGCACCCTGGCTGAGGGTGTACCAACGGTAGAGCTCGCGACCGGAGAGGTGGTTGGCCATACGCAGCGGTTCGACCGCGGAGGCCAGGGAAATCAGGGTGAAGTTGTCCAGCAGCAGGAAACCGATGGACTGGGGAACACGGTTCTGGGGTTGAGCCCCTTGGTTGAACTGTGACATTCGCGAAACCCTCAGACTAGGCACGGGGGAGCCCCTTTTCGGGGCTTTTTTGTTATGGCCTGGTACGGCTAAACCAGGTGATACCAAATCTAGGCAAAGGTCGTGCCTAAATTTATTGATCGTTCAATTAAAAACAGCAGATTCCTCCAAGGCCCGTGCCATCCGGCCTAGGCGTCAGCGACAGAATCATTCTGTTTACGACCGGGAGAGCCCGCGTCCGGCGGGCCCTGGGGACTTAGGTAGCACTGGCGGAGTCAGCGAATGTCACCCCGTGCCGTAGGGCAACACCTTCAGTAACAGACGGAATATTCATAACCAGACCAACCGGTCATAACCGCCCCCGCCGCATCATGCACCAGCATTGGGCGGCGGCGGCCGCCCATGGTCGAGGTCAGCACTCGATGGCGCTGACCGCCAGGCCACCGCGCGAGGTTTCCTTGTACTTGTCGTGCATGTCGGCGCCGGTGTCGCGCATGGTGCGGATCACCTGGTCCAGCGAGATGAAGTGCTCGCCGTCGCCGCGCAGGGCCATCTGCGCCGCGTTGATCGCCTTCACCGCGGCAATCGCGTTGCGCTCGATGCAGGGCACCTGCACCAGCCCGCCCACCGGATCGCAGGTCAGCCCGAGGTTGTGTTCCAGGCCGATCTCGGCGGCGTTCTCCAGCTGCGCCGGGGTCGCCCCCAGCACTTCCGCCAACCCCGCGGCCGCCATCGCGCAGGCCGAGCCGACTTCGCCCTGGCAGCCGACTTCGGCGCCGGAGATCGAGGCGTTTTTCTTGCAGAGGATGCCGACGGCGGCTGCGCCGAGGAAGAAGTGCACCACGTCGTCGTCGGTGGCCTCGGGGTTGAAGCGCATGTAGTAGTGCAGCACCGCCGGGATGATTCCGGCCGCGCCGTTGGTGGGTGCGGTGACCATGCGCCCGCCGGCGGCGTTTTCCTCGTTCACCGCCAGGGCGTAGAGGTTGACCCATTCCATGGCGCTCATGGTGCTGCCGATCACGTTGGGCTTGCCCAGCTCCTGCAGGCTGCGGTGCAGCTTCGCCGCGCGCCGGCGCACATTGAGCCCGCCGGGGAGGATGCCTTCGTGACCGAGGCCGTTGGTCACGCATTCCTGCATGGCGTCCCACAGTTTCAGCAGCCCGCTACGAATCTCCGCCTCGCTGCGCCAGGCCTTCTCGTTGGCCAGCATCAGCTCGGAGATGCGCAGGTTGTGGCGCTGGCAAAGCTCCAGCAGCTCTTCGGCGCTGGAGAAGTCGTAGGGCAGTGCGGTGGCGTCCTGGTCCAGCTGGCCGGACTTCGCCTGGGCCTCGTCGACGACGAAGCCGCCGCCGATGGAGTAGTAGGTGTCGCGGTGCAGTTCACCCGCCGCGCCTTCGACGATCAGGGTCATGGCGTTGGGGTGGTACGGCAGGTTCTCGTCCAGCAACAGCAGGTCGCGGTTCCAGTCGAAGGCCACCGGGTGACTGCCATCGAGCCGCAGTTCGCGGCTTTCCCGCAGCGCCTCGATGCGCGGGGCGATCTGCTTCGGGTCGACGCGGTCCGGCCACTCGCCCATCAGCCCGATCAGGGTCGCGCGGTCGGTGCCGTGGCCGACACCGGTGGCCGACAGCGAGCCGTACAGGCGCACCTCGACGCGCGTCACCTGGGCCAGCAGGCCGCGCTCGCGCAGTGCCGTGGCGAACAGCGCCGCCGCCCGCATCGGGCCCACGGTGTGCGAGCTGGAAGGGCCGATACCGATCTTGAACAGGTCGAACACGCTGATGGCCA
>NZ_SSOL01000056.1:0-1991 GCF_029871275.1 Pseudomonas sp. BN414 | reverse complement strand
GCGTATGGAGCCCCAGGTGCCGGGCTACGACCCCTACAAGGTGAGCGACTTCAACACCGTCAAATGGGCCGAGCTGCATACCCGGCAGCGTGCGGTGGCGGCTGGCAAGCGTCCCGTCCCGGCGCGGGGATGACCGGCATGCGCAGACTCACTCTGGAACTGGCCTCGCTGATGGTCGATGCCGCTCTCGCCGAAGGCCGGCGGCTGGCCCTGCAGCCCCTGTGCGTGGCAGTGCTGGATTCCGGCGGGCACCCGCTGGCGCTCAAGCGCGACGAGCGCGCCAGCCTGCTGCGGCCGCAGATCGCCAGCGGCAAGGCGGCGTCGGTGCTCGGCATGGGCTTCGGCGGCCGCGAACTGGCGCGCCGCGCGGCGGCGATGCCGGCCTTCTTCTACGCCCTGAGCGATCTGGCAGATGGGCAGATGGGCAGATGCTGCCGGTGTCGGGGGGCGTGCTGGTGCGCAATGGCGGCGGCGAGATCCTCGGCGCCATCGGCATCAGTGGCGACACCTCCGACAATGACGAACGCTGCGCCATCGCTGGCGTGCTGGCGGCGCACCTGGTGCCGGATACCGGCGAGTCCTGATCTGCATGTTTAGCTGTAGTGCTCCAGCGAGACGGCCCCTATGGTTGGAGCGTTCGCGTCGGCTTTCGGCCCGTCCGGTTTACATGCCGCTTTTTGAGTCGGGGCGGTACGTGCATCGCTAGTCAGAAAATGGTCTTCGGCAGTTTAGCGTTGCGGACGCAGTGACCGGAGTTTTGCGAAGCACAGAAGCCTGGGTTTAAAACCAGGCTTCTGGCGATAGGTCGTCAGTTGTTGACTGGTGTGGTTAGCCAGATATCAGGCGCGATTTACTGATGTGGCGCCTACAGAGGGAAGGTCACTCTCTTCAGTTGCTCGCGATGGCCATACGCTGCGATCCAGGTCGAGGTCGGTAAACTCGTCGATGTTGAACACCGGCTGATCGACACCCGCCTTGCGCTGCTCGTCGTAGTCGCGCATCACCCGCAGCCCGACCTTGATCAGCATGGCCAGGGCCACCAGGTTGACGAAGGCCAGGCAGGTCATGGTGATGTCGGCGAAGGCGAACACGGTGCCCAGGTCCTGCATCGAACCCCAGCAGATCAGCGCCAGCACCAAGCCGCGGTAGCTTAGCAGGGCGGCGCGGCTGCGGCCGGCCAGGAACTGCAGGGCGTTCTCGCCGAGGTAGTAGTTGTAGAGGATGCAGGTGAAGACGAAGAGGCTCAGCGCCACGCTGATGAACACGCGGCCCCATTCACCGACCACCGCGGCCAGGGAGTTCTGGGTCAGCACGATGCCGTCGCCTTCGAAGCCCGGAGTGTAGAAACCGGACAGCAGGATCAGCAGCGCGGTGCAGGTGCAGATCACGAAGGTGTCGAGGAAGACGCTGAACGCCTGCACCACGCCCTGGGCGGCCGGGTGCTTCACCGCAGCGACGGCGGCGACGTTGGGCGCGCTGCCGAGGCCGGCTTCGTTGGCGAACACGCCGCGCTTCACACCCATCACGATGGCGCTGCCGAGCAGGCCGGCGAAGGCCGGCTCCAGGCCGAAGGCGCTCTTCACGATGGTCACCAGCATGTCCGGCACCAGCTCGATCTGGGAGATGATCACGTAGCAGGTGACGGCGATGTAGGCCAGGGTCTTGACCGGCACCAGCAGGTCGGACACCGAGGCGATGCGCTTGATGCCGCCGATGAACACCAGGCCCAGGAGCACGGCCAGGCCGATACCGGTGTACTGCACCGGCAGGTCGAAGGCGTTTTCCAGGGAGTGGGTCACGGTGAAGGCCTGCAGGCCGTTGAAGGCGAAGCCGTAGGTCACCAGCAGCAGCACGGCGAAGGTCAGCGCCATCCAGCGCAGCTTCAGGCCGTGCTGGATGTAGTAGGACGGGCCGCCACGGTACAGGCCATCGCCATCGGCGCGCTTGTAGACCTGGGCCAGGGTGCACTCGAAGAAGCTGCTGGACATGCC
>NZ_SSOL01000055.1:0-50958 GCF_029871275.1 Pseudomonas sp. BN414 | reverse complement strand
AGAACTGCTCGGCGTCCAGCAGGTAGAGCGACTCGCTGCCGGCCTTCACCGAGGCGGTCAGGGAGTGGATGCGCGGCAGCAGGCGGGCGAAGTAGAAGCGCGCGGTGCCGAGCTTGCTGGCGTAGAAGTCGTCCTGACCTTCCTTGCCCAGGGCAGCACGACCGATCGCGGCCCGAGCCATCAATGCCCACATGTAGGCGTAGGCGGTGTAGCCGAACACATGGAGGTACTCCACCGAAGCGGCACCGATTTCGTTCGGGTTGTTCTTCGCGCGGTCCAAGACCCAGGCAGTCAGCTCGTCGAGGTTGGCGACAGCGGCTTTCAGCGGCTCGGTGAACTCGGCGAGCTCAGCGGAAGCGCTGTTGGCGAATGCGTTGATCTCGTCGGCGAACTGCTTGTAGAACGCGCCGCCGCTGCCGACGACCTTGCGGCCCACCAGGTCGAGGGCCTGGATGCCGTTGGTGCCTTCGTAGATCTGGGTGATGCGCACGTCACGCACCAGTTGCTCCTGGCCCCACTCACGGATGAAGCCGTGGCCGCCGAAGACCTGCTGGCCGTGGACGGTGGTTTCCAGACCGAGGTCGGTGAGGAACGCCTTGGCCACCGGGGTCAGCAGCGCGACCATTTCTTCCGCGCGCTTACGCACGACGGGGTCTTCGCTGAACTTGGCGGTGTCGAGCTGCATGGCGACGTAGCTGGAGAAGGCGCGGCCGCCTTCGTTGGCTGCCTTCATGGTCAGCAGCATGCGGCGTACATCGGGGTGCACGATGATCGGGTCAGCGGCCTTTTCCTTGGCAACCGGGCCGGTCGGCGAACGGCTCTGGATGCGCTCGCGGGCGTATTCCACGGCGCTCTGGTAGGAACGCTCGCCGGACGCCAGGCCCTGGATACCCACGCCCAGACGCTCGTAGTTCATCATGGTGAACATGGCGGCCAGGCCCTTGTTCGGGGCGTCGACGATGTAGCCGGTGGCGCCGTCGAAGTTCATCACGCAGGTGGCCGAACCCTTGATGCCCATCTTGTGTTCGATGGAGCCGCAGGACACGGCGTTCTGCTCGCCCAGGGAGCCGTCGGCGTTAACCATCACCTTGGGCACGAGGAACAGGGAGATGCCTTTCGGACCAGCCGGGGCGTCGGGCAGCTTGGCCAGTACCAGGTGGATGATGTTCTCGGTCAGGTCGTGCTCGCCACCGGTGATGAAGATCTTGGTGCCGGTGATCTTGTAGCTGCCGTCGGCCTGGGGTTCGGCCTTGGTGCGGATGATGCCGAGGTCGGTACCGGCGTGCGGTTCGGTCAGGCACATGGAGCCGGACCAGACACCTGCGTACATGTTCGGCAGGTACTTTTCCTTCAGCTCTTCGCTGGCGTGGGCGTTGATCGACAGGCAGGCGCCGGCGGTCAGCATCGGGTACAGGCCGAAGGAAAGGTTGGCCGCGTTGACCATTTCTTCCACCTGGGCGGAGATGACCTTGGGCATGCCCATGCCGCCGAAGACGGGGTCGCCGCCCACGCCGACCCAGCCACCTTCGGCATAGGTCTGGTAGGCCGCAGGGAAACCGGCCGGGGTGCTCACGGCGCCATCTTTCCACTGGCAGCCTTCTTCGTCGCCGCTACGGTTCAGCGGGGCGATCACGCCACCGGTGACCTTGCCAGCTTCTTCCAGGATGGCGGAGGCGGTATCGGCGTCGACCACTTCGGCCAGGGCAGGCAGCTCAGCCCAGAGCTTGGCGACCTCGAAGACTTCATTGAGGACGAAGCGCATATCGCGCAGGGGGGCTTTGTATTCAGACATATCATTCACTCATACAACATGATCGCTCTCCAACGGCGCTCATCGGATGGCCGTAGAAGTTCCTGACTCATTGAAATTACGAGACGGATAAAGCCGTTTCGAAAAGGGTTTTGCACTTAGGCAGCGCCATTTACAAAACGCGTTCATCTGGAAGAGGCTAGAGGTACAGAGACTCAAATTTTCCCTACTAGCTTATCCGCTCGTGGCACACCGAATTGAAATTGTCTGAAATTGCTTTTCAGTAATACCAAGTAAGTGCAGCGGCGAGCAGCACGCTATCGTCATTGGACCCCAAAATCTCTTCGGCAGCTTTACCCGGCCGCGCGTACCCTCCCAAGAAGTACGCCGAGAGACGTTCGGTTGCCTGCCACTCCGCGTAGAGATTGATATCCGATGAAAAATCGCTGTACGCACTTACTCCACGCTTGTCATACAGACGAGTGTCATAGAACATCAACCCAGCCTTTAATGTGTCTGTTGGCTGTACAGAGACCTTGTACATATTTACGCGGGAATTCTTGAAGAACCATATGTTGTCGGTAATCTTGCCTTGGTACCAACTACCGAACGTATCCATGCAACCATATGCCAGCAGATCGTATCCAGGACTGAACTCCGAGTGCATGTATTTCAGGCTTGGGCGCCAAGGCTTATCTGAGAAGGTGTACTCGATACCCGCGTACCAGGCATGCTCGTTACCACTCTTTTTCTGGTCGACATAGCCCGCATTGATATCCAGATCAGGGACGCCGACTACATTGGCGAAGTTCAGTCTCACCATGCTCACATCCAGATCATCTCGCTGTTCAACGTCCGCATCACGCGTCCGCAAGCGAGTCAAGCCGAGCAAATTTTCCTCACCTCGCCACTCGATGTTGACGCCTCGCATGCCGAGCCGGTCGCGGTAGTCCAAGGCGTCAATGTCGTAGTTACCGAGTAGATCGAACATGTCCACATGCAGATTTTCGTGATCCAGTTGGGCAACTACGGCTCGATCGAACGCCAGGCGCAGGCCCATTAATCCTGCGCCGTCACGACCTTGGTCAAGGTGGCCGTCACCGATCAGGAAACCATCACCGATATAGAAGGCCTGTCTTCCGGCGCTCAGCTTGAGAGCGTCCTGTCCGAGCTGCGGAAACAGACCGGCACTTTTCCACCCGACGTACAGTTCCTCCACCGCAGCTCTCCGCGGATTACCGCGCGCAAGCCCTACAGCGTCGGTATCGCCATGACTGAACGCGCCCATGACCGAACCCGCGCCGTAGAAATCACCGAAACCTTCTGTTTCATGGGTCAATTTCAAACCCGGTAGAGCCATACCTTCGAAACGCGTTGAACTTCGATCAATCTTTGTACCAATGATACTGGAGGAGCTACCGAAGTCTTGATTCTTGCCATTGATATAACCAAGAGTCACCATTAATGATGGTTCAAGCACCCAATCCTCATGGCGAATTGGTTCGGCCGCACTTGCATATGCCGCCCATACAACGCACGAAGCAATAGCGCTCGCGGCAATCAGATTTCTTGTATTTTTCATTTTTTTGCCAAACTTAGAAACGATGAAGTCCGGAGCTGCCAACTAGACACTTGGCACCTCGCGAGTATTGTTATTGTCATTACACCAGCCGCTTCAATCAGGAGTTCAGCCTCTACCTCCAAAACTCATTAAATATCCACCCCCAAAGACCAGCAATAGATCGAACCCTCGATGCAAGAGCCATGATTAAACAAGGCTTCGTCGCTCGACTTCAAAGAAAGCTATTTTTGGAATACCGCAAAAGCGCCAACCACACCTTGATAGTAATTAGTGTGCGCTTGGAAGTCGTGTTATATCCAATATTAGAAATACAGATAGAACATTCAGGCTTTGCAAATCAGACGTGAAGTCTGCGCGTTACGCGAGATCAAGTCGCCGATTGCCGATGACACTTGTTCCGCTTCTCGACGAGCATTAATGATCAAGCTGTGATCCTGTGACTTGCCACAAACCGGGTCGGTCTTGCTGGCATCTCCGGTGAGCATGAAGGCTTGGCATCGGCATCCTCCGAAGTCTTTCTCTTTTTCGTCACACGAACGACATGGCTCGGGCATCCAGTCGTAGCCGCGGAAGCGGTTGAAGCCGAACGAGTCGTACCAAATGTGCCGCAGGTCGTGGTCGCGCACGTTGGGGAACTGCACCGGCAGCTGACGCGCGCTGTGGCAGGGCAGCGCGGTGCCGTCGGGGGTGATGGTCAGGAACAGGCTGCCCCAGCCGTTCATGCAGGCCTTGGGGCGTTCTTCGTAATAATCCGGGGTAACGAAGATCAGTTTGCACGGGTTGCCGTCGTCCTTGAGCCTGGCCCGGTACTCGTTGGTGATGTGCTCGGCTCGCTCCAGCTGGGCACGGGTCGGCAGCAGCCCGGCGCGGTTCAGTTCGGCCCAGCCGTAGAACTGGCAGGTGGCGAGCTCGACGAAGTCGGCTTCCAGGGCAATGCACAGCTCGATGATGTGGTCGATCTTGTCGATGTTGTGCCGGTGGGTGACGAAGTTCAGCACCATCGGGTAGCCGTGGGCCTTTACCGTCCGGGCCATCTCCAGCTTCTGCGCGAAGGCTTTCTTCGAGCCGGCCAGCAGGTTGTTCACCTGCTCGTCGCTGGCCTGGAAGCTGATCTGGATATGGTCCAGCCCGGCTTGTTTGAACGCAGCGATCTTCTGCTCGGTGAGGCCGATGCCGGAAGTGATCAGGTTGGTGTAGTAACCCAGGCGCCGGGCTTCGCCGATCAGCTTGGCCAGGTCCTGCCGCACCAACGGCTCGCCGCCGGAGAAGCCGATCTGCGCGGCGCCCATCTCACGGGCTTCGGCCATCACCTTGAACCACTGTTCGGTGCTCAGTTCCTTACCCTGCTCGGCGAAGTCCAGTGGATTGGAGCAGTACGGGCACTGCAACGGGCAGCGATAGGTGAGTTCGGCCAGCAGCCATAGCGGCAGGCCGACCGGCACCTCAGGCGAGGGTGATCCAGTGTTCGGCACGGGCCACCTCCATGAACTGCTCGATGTCGTCGGCGACCTCGGATACACCGGGGAACTCCTGCTCCAGTTCATGGACGATCGCCGCGACAGTGCGCTGCCCATCGATCAGTCCACCAATCAGGCCGGCGCTGCGGTTGAGCTTGATCATCCCTTCGGGGTACAGCAGCACGTGCCCCTTCTGCGCCCGTTCGTACTGGAAGCGATAGCCGGTGCGCCAGGCGGGAACTTTTTGACGGTCGAAACTCATAGGGCGATCCCCTTGTGCCAGACGCGCTCGCTTGTGACGCTGTGATAAGGCGGGCGGTTCAGTTCATAGGCCATGCTCATGGCGTCCAGCATGCTCCACAGGATATCCAGCTTGAACTGCAGGATTTCCAGCATGCGTGACTGCCCTTCGCGGGTGGTGTAGTGCTGCAAGGTGATCGCCAGGCCATGCTCCACGTCGCGCCGGGCCTGGCCCAGGCGGGTGCGGAAGTACGCGTAGCCGGACGGGTCGATCCAGGGGTAGTGCTGCGGCCAGCTGTCCAGGCGCGACTGATGGATCTGCGGGGCGAACAGCTCGGTCAGCGAGCTGCTGGCCGCTTCCTGCCAGGTCGCGCGACGGGCGAAGTTGACGTAGGCATCCACGGCGAAACGCACACCGGGCAGCACCAGTTCCTGGGACAGCACCTGCTCACGCTCAAGCCCCACCGCCTCAGCCAGGCGCAGCCAGGCCTCGATGCCACCCTCCTCGTCCGAGGCGCCGTCGTGATCGAGCAGACGCTGGGTCCACTCGCGGCGCACTTCGCGGTCCGGGCAGTTGGCCAGGATCGCCGCATCCTTCATCGGGATATTCACCTGGTAGTAGAAGCGGTTGGCCACCCAGCCCTGGATCTGCTCACGGGTGGCGCGGCCTTCGTACATCGCCACGTGGTAGGGGTGACGGATGTGGTAATAGGCGCCCTTGGCGCACAGGGCGTGCTCGAACTCGGCAAGGGACATCGGCGTTGCGGCGCTCATTCAGCGGACTCCTGCAATGGCGAGGCCCGCTCCCACAGGAACCCACTCACAATTCGATGCTCATGCCGTCGTAGGCGACTTCCACCCCGCGGCGGACCAATTCCGCCCGCT
The DNA here is from genome assembly GCF_029871275.1 of Pseudomonas sp. BN414. Lineage (NCBI taxonomy): Bacteria > Pseudomonadati > Pseudomonadota > Gammaproteobacteria > Pseudomonadales > Pseudomonadaceae > Pseudomonas > Pseudomonas sp. BN414. The sequence goes on along the minus strand of NZ_SSOL01000055.1, from coordinate 45,044 downwards.
CCGACGAGTCTTCATCGAGGATCGGGTTGGTGTTGTTGATGTGGATGAGCACCTTGCGCTGACGTGGGAAGCCGTCCAGCACCTCGAGCATGCCACCCGGGCCGTGCTGCGCCAGATGACCCATCTCGCGGCCGGTCCGGGTGCCGACACCACGGCGCTGCATTTCATCATCGTCCCAGAGGGTGCCATCGACGAGAAGGCAGTCGGCGCCGTGCATCAGCTGCAGCAGCTTGTCGTCGATCTGGCCCAGGCCCGGCGCGTAGAACAGTTTGCCGCCGGTGCGGGTGTCCTCCACCAGCAGGCCGAGGTTGTCGCCCGGGTGCGGGTCGAGGCGGTGCGGCGAGTACGGCGGCGCGGCACTGCGCAGCGGGACGGGTGTGAACCGCAGATTCGGGCAGGCGTCGATGACGAAGCTGCCTTCGAGCTCGATGCGGTTCCATGTGAGGCCACCGTTCCAGTGGCTGAGAATGTTGAACAGCGGGAAGCCAGTGGTCAGGTCCTGATGGACCATGTCGGTACACCAAACGGGGTGCGGGCAGCCTTCGCGCAGGCTGAGCAGGCCGGTGGTGTGGTCGATCTGGCTGTCGAGTAGGACGATGGCGGCGATGCCAGTGTCCCGCAGGGCGCGAGCCGGCTGCATCGGTGCGAAGGCCTGCAGCTGAGCGTGGATATCTGGCGAGGCGTTGCACAGGATCCAGTGCTCACCGTCATCGGACAGGGCGATCGACGACTGGGTGCGCGCCGTCGCGCGCAGGGTGCCATCGCGGTAGCCCCTGCAATTGACGCAGTTGCAGTTCCATTGGGGGAACCCGCCACCGGCGGCGGAGCCGAGAATCTGGATGTGCATGGCCACTCTCCATCCGAAAACACGTATCCGGAAAACGAAAACGCCCCGGCGGGCCGAGGCGTCGAGCCGCAATGATTGCTTAGCGGTTGGCGAAGTACAGGGTCACTTCGAAGCCGATGCGCAGGTCTGTGTATGCAGGTTTGATCCACATGGTTTCTTTCCTCTTGTTCTCGATTGGAGAAGCATTGATAAGGCTCATGAAACTCCAGCGCCGGGTTAAGCCTGGTTTGATAGTAGGTAGCGCGCGCTCGGAAGTCTTGTTATATCGCATATAAGCATTTGTGATAACGCCAGGGCGTATATCAGACATCATCTCCATCCGCTACGTACTTCGGGCTGGAGTTCCGGAACTCTTCTTTGTCGTACACAACATCACCGCTCGAACATCCGCCATGATTCTGGCATGCTGACAAGCAGTTGCCTGTCGGTTGTACGCGGCTAAGCCGCTGGCACTTTCATGTGCCCACGCTTCCGTCAGGGTACAGTGCGTGCGCCTGGATAATAAAAATGAATTATCGCGATTTGGATCTTAACCTTCTTATTGTGCTCAATGTTTTGCTTGAGGAGCGCAATGTCACAAACTCAGCGACACGTTTAGGGATCAGCCAGCCTGCCACCAGTGTTGCATTGTCAAAACTTAGAGAGTTCTTCAATGATGAACTTTTCATCAGAACCGCTGCGGGCTTAGTTCCCACTTCGCTGGCGGAAAGTCTCAGGTCACCCGTTGCCGAAATCATCGAAAAAATCGAAGGGCAAATCACCAACTCACGCGCTTTCGACCCAGCTAACGCGCGAAGAAGGTTTGTGTTCGCCGCCTCGGACCTGGGCGAAATTTTTTTCTACCCAAAGATCATCCAATTGCTCAAGAGCGAAGCGCCTAATTGCTCCGTCACCTGTGTTTCGCTTCCGGTCAACGACCTTGGCCGGGCGATGGAGCGAGGGGAAGTCGATGTCGCCCTGGGCTATTTTCCAGACCTGGACATCAATGGCATGTCCGAACTACCACTCCTTTCTCTTGACCATGTCGTCATCGCCCGCGCCGATCATCCGCACATCCAGGGGTCGATGACGATCGAGCAATTTGAAACCGTGCCCCACGCGATCGTCAGCCATGAGGCCCGCCATCAACAGGAATATGAAGCACAGGTGGCCAAGAACGCATTAAGGCGCAACGTGTTCGCCAATATTGCTCACATTGTCACGGCGCCTGCCGTCATTCGGGATTCCGACCTCATCTCCGTGGTCCCCGACCTGCTCGCCACGGAGTTTGCCGAACCCTTCAACTTGCAAGTCGTGCCCCTACCCTTCCAGGTCCCCAGGCTGCAAGCCAAGATGTACTGGCATGCACGCTCCAAGGGTGATGCCAGCGCGAGGTGGTTCCGAACGGCGTTGAAACGTATGTTCACAGAGCAGGGCCAGTAACCACTGAAACAAAAAAGGAGGGGTTACCCCCTCCTTTCTGGCAACAACAGCTCCTTGGCTCAGTTGGCCGCGCTGCGATTGTCCTGCCGGGCCAGCCACGCTGCGGACTGACTCGAAATCAGGTTGGTGATATTGCCGTGAAACAGGCTGATGTCGAGTTCGTGCATTCCATAGATCTTGGGGAACTCACCCCAGGCATTCATCAAAGCTGTGTTGATACGGTCGATCTCACTATTGGGCTTCATCGTGACGCTCACCGCGCCGCCGCGAGCATCCGTTACGCAGTGCGTCTGAGCCTCATTAACGAACTTGATGAACTTGGGTGCGTCCTCAGACTCAAGTTCGCTATGAGGTCGTTGCACATATGAGATTGCCTGGCCTTCGCTGCCATCCAATTCCGCCGGGTTGACGCACAGCGGTTTCACCCCTGGCGCCGAACGCCCCAGGTAGCGCCAACTGGACATTTCCGAGTCCTTGTAGGTCGCCCATGCGACCACACAGCCGGTCTGCGATTTAGACTCGCAGGCTTTGACCGACTTGAACGTACCGCTGTCAATGCCGATACCGCCTGGGATGTAGGCCGACACCAGAAGCGACTGTTCAGGTTTGCCTTCAATCTGCTCAGCAATCAGGCGTGCCATGACCGGTGAGCCACTGGACTGCGACACAAAGACAACACCGCGGCCGTTGTTGTAGTGCTTGAGGTAATACTTCCAGGCCGCGACCGCATCCTGGTAAGGAACGTCCAGTGCATGAGGGTCAGTCAGACTCAATTGCTGGGTGCCCGGGTGCTTGTCTTCCAGTGATACCAAGGTCCATGCGGTCAGCTGTCGGTATAGCGGCGCAATAGGCCGGCATACAGAAGACAGCCGCCCGAGCTGTTCATTGACGAGAACCAACTCAGCATCCGGCTTCAGATCGCTATACGGCCCCTGGTCGACAGACGCTGTTGGGTGCAGATAGAAACAGTCCACTGAGGGACTTTTGGCCGCCGTAAAGCGCTCAACAGCATGGTCCCCCTTGGGACCCGCCACTTTTGCGTCAAGACCGGAGTAACACGCGTCATTAGGGGAGTCGGGGCCACAGAGCCAGTTTGCCGGCTGACTGTAGTCAACGGGTGGCATCTTGCGTACTTGCTCGTAATCAATCTTGGGGACATCGCCTACCAGTTTTCCATTGACCATTGCCGGCGGTTCAGCCATTGCGTTAGAGGCCATTAGCGCCAGCGTGGCGGCGGACATAAAGATCTTCTTCAAGTTCGTTGCTCCATTATATTGGTTGTTCAAAAGAGCTCGAGGCATATGTCCTTTCAGTTACACCAGGACGAGCAACCTCGCGCAACGCCCATAAGGGTTGCGTGTATTAATTTCTGGATTACATGCTTAACGTTGTTGCTTGTAGTCTTCCCATGCCCGGGACTGGATGTATGCCTTGAGTTCACTCAAGTCATCCGCACTCGCATCGGCAAACTCCGGCATACCGGCTGACTTGAATAGGCCGCCTTGAACGATGCGATCGAAAACATCGAACATCGCTTTTCGGGTGAATCTCAGATCGGGTATCGAACCACCGCTGCCGATCACATCCCGCCCGTGGCATTCGTTGCACGCAAAAAGGTCGAACTTGACCTTGCCCTTTTCGACTAATCGCGAGTCCGGTTCCGGATAGTCCGGTTGAATGAGCTGCCGTGGAGAATGCGCTTGCATCTGCAATTTGCCGCCGATCTTGAAAGCGACGATGCGGGACGGCGCCGCCTGGTTTTCCGGGGTAGATACCACCTTCGAAAAGTAACGCGGGCCCAGGCTCGAGTTGTTGTTGCCCACAGGAACAATGACGTACTGCTCACCATCGACCATCACGGTCGAGGGCGCCGCGCGCACGCCGCCGGCCATTTTGTGGCTCCATAACAACGTGCCATCGCGATCGTCATAGGCGTTGAACTCGCCTGTCGATGTCCCTTCGAATACCAGCCCGCCAGCCGTGTGAACCACCCCACCATTGACGATGCTAGACAGCTTTACCCGCCATTTTGCTGCCTGGGCGATCGGATCCCATGCCACCAGTTCGGAGTAACGCTGGTACCCGGGCGTGTCCTCGATGGAAAAGATGTCGTTCTCGACGCCGTACAGTGAACTGCCAGTGTTATCGACCGTCATTTTCACGGGTAGGTAGTCGAATGATGCGAACGCCGTCTTGCTGGCCGGATCAAATGCCATCGGCGACCAACTACGCATGCCGCTTGGTCCAGGGACGACAATAGAAACACCGCCAGGCTTCTTCCAGTACTCGGCTTCCGGGTTCGGATTCGGTCGTCCGGTCTTGGGGTCGATGCCTAATGCCCAGGTTACCGGCAGCGGGTTGCGCGCCGAGATGAACTTGCCGGTCCTGGCGTTCAGCACGTAAAAGAATCCGTTCTTCGGCGCACTCATGACGACACGGGTCGGCTTGCCCTCCACGGGAAGCTCCGCGACCACGATCGGGGCGGAAGCTTCAAGATTCCAACCATCGTTTGGCGTAACCGTGTAGTGCCACAGGTATTTCCCGGTCTTGGCATCCAGCGCGACGATGGCATTGGTGTATAGCTCGTCCCCTGCCCCCTTGCCGCGTTTCGTCGGATTCCACGGAGAGGGACCGCCCGTGCCGATATACACCTGATCCAGCTCCGCATCATAGGTGATGGAGTCCCAGACACTTCCGCATCCCTTGGTATGCTCGGTCCACCCCTTGCCCCACGTCGCGGCGGCCCGAGTCATCACCTCATCGGCCTGTGGCTTCGAAGGGTCGTCGGGCACGGTATGGAAGCGCCACAGGCGCCTACCCGTTCGTTCGTCATAGGCATCGACAAAGCCCCTCGCCAGGCCTGTATCGCCACAGTTGTTGCCGATGAAGACCTTGCCGCCACCGACACGGGGAGCACCGGTGATCCCGGTGACACCTGTTTCATCGCAGCGCGGTGTTTGCCAGACAACTTTGCCGGTCTTCTGGTCGAGCGCGACGAGACGACAATCTCCGGTGCCCACAATCGCGAGATCTCCGCTCAATGCCAGCCCGCGATTCACCCGCGCCGACCAGGAGCGAATCAGACCGATATTGGTGAAATCCAGATCCGGTGAGTAGCTCCAGAGGAGCTTGCCGGTGCGCGCATCCGTAGCGAACACGCGAGACAAGGTCGCACTCTGGAAGATGATTCCATCCTTGACCAGGGGGTTGCCCACGGGGCTGTCGGCGCTTGGTATCTCACCAATCCAAGCAATTCCAAGCTGGGAAACGTTGTCACGATTTATCTGGGAAAGTCCGGAGTGGTACTGCGCATCCGGACCATTGCCTAATACATTCCAGTCGGTGTTCTGGACGGCGGCACAGCCGCCCGCCCAAAACAGGCTCAAGGCCAATGCGGACAGAAGCGATGTGTTCATTGTCATTTTTATTGTCACTTGGTGGCGAGCAGACGAATGATTTCTTCTCCAACCCCCAATGCCGAGGCTGGATTCTGTCCCGTGATCATGTTGCCATCCACGAGCACATTCCTTTGCCAGTCGGGGGCGGCGAAGAACATCGCCCCTTGGCTGCGCAACTCGCTTTCGACAAGGTATGGCACGGCGTTGCGAGCACCGACGGCCTCCTCCTCACTGTCAGTGAAAGCGGTGAGCGAGCGGTTTCGCACCAGTGGGTGACCTTGCGGGTCCGTCACTTCCAATAACACCGCTGCCCCATGACAGATGGTCCCGACAAGCTTGTCGTCATGCAGCATGTTGCTGATCAGGTCGATCGAGGCCGGATCGGTCCTCAAGTCGAGCATCGGACTGTAGCCGCCCGGGTAGATCACCGCATCGAAGTCACTGGGCGATACCTGCTCGATCCGCATCGTGTTCTGCAGCCGCTCTGACAACTCGGTGTCGTCCCTGTAGCGCTGCATCAGCGCAGCACCTTGAAGCGCCTCGACACTGACAGGATCGATCGGAGCAGCCCCTCCTCTCGGTGTAGCAATGGCAATTTGCGCACCGTGGTCCAGCAAGAGGTAGTAGGGAGCCAAGAGCTCCTCCAACCAACATCCGATTTTGCGATCTGGTGGAAGCGTTTCAGCGGAAGAAAGGATAAAAACAACACGCATGGCTCTCTCCAGATCGCTTTTCAATGAGTGCCGGTGTGCTCGGCATTTTGGCGGGCCCACTCGGCCATGGCGGACTCCGGGGTTTGCACCAGCTCCGAGCCATCGTCCTGGAGCCAACGGATCGGCCCGTCCATGGTGAGGATGAAGCAGGTATCCTCAAGCAGCCTGGTCAGTGGATGGTGAGCGCCCGCCGGTTCGAGAATGAAACCTTCACCGCTACCAGCGTGCTCGGGGGTACTGGTCGTGACCTTGCCATAGAAGAGATACCCCTCGGCCTCACCGGCGTGAATGTGCGGCATGATTGCGCTGCCGGCGGGGCCGCGGTACATCACTGTCCAGCGACTATTACCAGGACGGGCATACATCAGCTTCCACTCGATACCACCCTGCTGCTGGCTGTCGCTCATTGGCAACCACGGCTGGGAATCGACGTGAATGAATGCACCCGGGCTTTCCCACGTTACGTTTACGTCTTGCATGTCAGGCTCCTGCAGAAGCTTTTGTTGGGGTTTGTTTTGAAAGTTGTTCATCGACCTGCCGAGCCGCCAACATGCCGCTCTCGATGGCGCCATCGATAAACCCACGCCAGCCTTGGGCAATGTCACCACCGGCAAAGTGAATACGCCCCTCAGGCTTGGAAAGTTCATTGAACGCTCCGGTCAAAGTGCCTGGGCGGAACCAGCACCATTCAGCCCGCGAATAAGGATCGGCCGTCCAATCGTGGCAACGGGTCGCTACAACATTTACGTCAGGCAGCAACGTGCGCAGGGCACGTTGAGCTTCAGTGACATTGTGGAAGTCGATATCGCCCGGATAGCAGAAGGAGACGATCAATGAACCAGGCGATACGGTGTTCTCGGTGAAGGCATAGGTCACCGGGTTTGGCGGTGCCGCAACACCCGTCCAGGCTCCTATATCTTCCTTGAGCTTGAAGTAGACTTTTCGTCCCGTGGTGGTATTGCCCGTTTGTGCGGCATCTCTCTTTACGGTATTGAGCGAGGGGCTGAACTGAATCGAATCGAGTACAGCGAGCGGTACTGCAGCCACGACGGCCCCCGCGCGGTAAGTACCGGTCGAAGTTCGGACAATTACGCCTCCTTCGACTTGCTGTACTTCACTCACAGGCTCGTTGACCTGCAATTTAACCGGGGCATCATTCAGAATCGCATTCGCCAGGGCTCCCGTTCCTTCCTTGATTTTGAAACGTGCCTGACGATCGCCTAGATGTCCGAAGTCATAATCGTTGAGTGCCCACCATTTGATCCAATCCAGGAAGGCCCCTTGGTCCAGCGGACTCGCGCAGCCCATTGCCATCAGGCCGGCGGTAATATCTTTCAACTCAGGCGACCCTTTCATCTCCCGAAGACGATCCGCCAAACTGAGCTTGTCGAGTTGGCGCACCAGTTGCTCATTGAAGAATGGATCATATGGACGAGGAAATACTGTGCGTCCACCTTGGCCATCGATGTCGCTGAACGCAGTTACTCCTTCGATCATCTTTCCGTAGAAATCGGCAGCCTGCCCCTTGTGCAGTTTTCCTTCGGAAATCCAAGAGGCATTTCCGGGCACTAATGCAGGACTTTCCTTAAGGGTAAGACCGTATCGGGCAAACTCGCCCCATACATAGCCTTGCGTCCAGTGAATCCAGGTGCCGCCGTACTCAATATGATCGCCATCGAAGTCCATATCATAGGTTCGCCCGCCAATACGACCCCGCGCCTCGAGCAAAAGCACCCGATATCCTTTTTTTGCACAGTCTCTGGCAGCAGTCAGCCCCGCAAAACCTGCACCAATAACGATTACATCAAATTCATTGCCACCAGACTTAATGGGTGAACTATTCGCCAGCAGAGCTTTAGAGGCGAGCACACCCGCAGCCATACCGACTGCGGTACCTTTAATCATCTGACGTCTACTTACCGACATGATCTTTGCCCTCACCTTGTATTAATTATGGGACAAATTGATTCCAGCAAACCCTGTAGTCGGCTGCAATTTATACAGCTTATAAAGCGCTCAAATAATCTAGTGAGGTGCGATTGACCGTTAAGACATGAGGGGACCGTCTCGCTGAAAGAGAGACGGTCTAAAGTGGCTACATGAACTTCACGCCGCCCTGAGAAGCCTTGGCGTCTTTCGGTTTCTCGGGCTCCACAGGCTTCTCCAACTCCCCTGTCTTGCCCTCGTGAGCTGCCCATGCAGAGTTGATGATGTAGGCGTAAATTGCTTCCGCCTCCTCATCGGTCATGGTTTCGAACTGCGGCATGCCAATGGGTTTAAGGGCCCCCTGTTGCACAATCGCCTTGAAAACGTCGAGGTTAACCGGGTGGCGCCGATTGAGATTCGGAGGATTCCCGCCGTTTGAGGCGCCACCTTCCCGGCCATGGCAGATATCGCAACCGTTAGCCTCGAACAGCCCAAATCCTTTGGCGGCCAGTTCAGCACTCATGCGCTCATGACGCGGCACGGGAACAGGTTCGGGCGTAGCGAGTGCCGGATAGCTTTCTTTTCCGCCCAGTTTGAACGCTAGAAGGCGAGCGGGTGTGCGGCTTTCCGGCGTCGAGGTATATCGACCTAGCACCTGCCCGGAACTGGCCCCAGCACCATTACCCGTGGCAACCAGCACGTACTGCTCACCATCAAGCATGACCGTGGAAGGTGCAGCACGAATGGCCCCGCCAACCTGGTTAGCCCAAAGAGTCTTGCCCGTGCGGTCATCGAAAATGACCAGTTTGCCGTCTGCTGTTCCTTGGAAAACCAAGCCCCCGGCCGTATGCAGCAACCCACCGTTGAGCGGAAACGCAGATTTTTCGGAGCGCCACTTGACTGTATTGCTGGCGAGGTCGACTGCAACAACCTGGCTGCTGGCCTTTATGGGGGACTCAGGCTTGTCACCATACATGTAATCGACCTGCACGCCCGCAACCAGCGACGCCGGATCAAGCTTGTAGGTGGTGGGCATGGTAATCATCGGGATGAAGACAGTGCCCGTAGCGGGATTGAGCGCCAGCGCCTCCCAGCCGTGTGCACCAGTTGGCCCGGGAATTACGAGGGTGTCCTGTCCATCACGCTTCCAGTAATGCGCATCGGGGTTCTGAATTGGGCGTCCAGATTTATCAAGCCCTTTAGCCACGTTCACAGTCGCGTACTTGGTGCCTGAAAGGAACTGGCCTGTCTTGGCGTCGTAAAGGTAGGTAAACCCTTGCTTCGGCACCGACACCACGACATGACGACTCGTGCCATTGACGGGCACATCGGCAACCATCAGACCAACCGAAGGCTCCATGTTCCAAGCATCATGCGGCACCTGTTTATGGTGCCACTTGTACTTCCCAGTACTGGCATCAAGGGCAACGACTGAGTTAGTGAAAAGTTCATCACCGGCATCACTCGCGCGCAACGTCGGCACGACCGGCGATGGACCACCTACCCCGATGATCAGTTGATTCAGTTTTTCGTCATAGACCATGGCATCCCAGACGCTGCCACAACCGTGGGACTTGCTGTACCAATCAGTCCCCCAGGTCTTGGCTAGATCACGATAGAAAGGATCCTTCTCAGTTTTAGGATCATCAGGGACCGTATAGAAACGCCACTTATGTTCGCCACTCTTGGCATCAAAGGCGTCGACATATCCTCTCGTCATCCCCGAATCAGCGCAGGTATTACCCGTGAAAACCATACCTGCACCAACGCGAGGGGCCGCACTGATGCCGTAGAACTCGGTCGGATTGCAACTCTTGACTTCCCAGCGCTTCTCGCCAGTTTTCTGGTCAACGGCAACCAAGCGACAGTCGCCTGTAGCAATAATTGCATTATCCCCTTCAAGCGCGACGCCGCGATTGAACTGGCGCCCCCACAGGCCCAGCAGAGATTGTTTCATCGCCTCTTGAGGAGGATATTCAGACTTGAAATGCCACAACAGCTTTCCAGTCTTCAGATCATTTGCGTAGATTTGGCCACCTGGGCCACCTTGGTAAACAATGCCATTCTTGACCAATGGATTGCCCACCAGGCCCGCATTGCTAGGCATCTCGAAAGACCACGCAAGACCGAGGCCTTTTACTGTCGACTGGTTTATATTCTGCAAGTCCGAATGATGCTGCATCTCAGAGCCATTACCGAGAAACTCCCAATTAGTATTTGTTTGGGAGGCATCGGCAAGATGCGTGACCAAGATCCCAACAGCGAGCACTATTTTATTCAAAATTACATCCCCTCTATAGTCGCAGCACGTCAACTTCTATGCGACCGCTATTATTTTCAGAGACACCCAGAATTTTCTGCGCACGAACCACTAACACCAAGATCCACGCTCTTAGATGAGTCGACCTGAGCTGTTTAGAGATTCCGAGAAGAAGGCTGTCCGTGCAAGAATAGAGCAACTCTACCTGCACTAAACAAGCGATACGTGTTATTCGAAAATCAAATAATCGGCCAGACCGAGCAACGGAGCTGATAGAAATTTGAGGGAAAGCGCCACAAAAACTCAAATAGAGAACCAAGAAAAAGTTATTAGATCCCTATAAAAACAAATACATCAGACCAACTTATAGGCGTGATCCGGAGTGAGAGGGTGGGCCGCTGACACCAAGGACGAATTAGTTACTTGGTTTTGGCCATGCCCATGTAGTTGGGCAAAATGTGTGAAGTGCCCATGGGATTGCCACAGGTCGCACTCGGACTTCTCTTGATCGGGCGGGCATTACCAACCGGGGACGGACCGGCGGATAGACGAGCCTGGCGCCAGGCATAAACAAGGGAATGTCTGAGGCAAGGTCGCGAGGCAAGATAGCCACTGCTAGGGAAGCTGCCCGTGATGGGCAGTCTCCAGCCAGAAGCGAAGATCTAGAGCAGAGAGAATAAGTCTGTCCCCTTTTCCGTGCTCATATACCCCCGCTCACAAAGCCTTCATTTCAGCAATATCACGCACCACGTGATCTGCAGAATGGTCGAACATCGCCTGTTCCTGCGCATCCAGGGGCAACTCGATCACCCGCACAATCCCCTCCGCTGCCAGCACGCAGGGGACGCCCATGGCAATCTCTGTTCGGCCGTACTCGCCCTCGAGAATCGCGACCGCTGGCAAGATGCGGTTTCGCCCATTGGCGATAGCGTCCACCATCTGTGCAATTGCCACGCCCGGTGCATCGCAGGCGCTCCCGACCTTCTTCAAACCCAGAATCTCGCCGCCACCCTGGCGTGTGCGCTCCACGATCCGGTCAATCTGCTGACTGGACAGGAAGTGAGAAAGCGGCACCGACCCGACCGCGCAATAGCGCATCAGCGGCACCATGCTATCGCCATGCCCTCCCAGCACCAGCGCCGTGATATCCCGAGCGGAGAACCCTGTCTCCTCGGCAATGAAACACTTCATGCGCGCTGTATCCAGCACCCCCGCCTGCCCGAACACCTTGTCGCGTCCCAGCCCACTGAGGCTCCAGGCCCGATAGGTCAGCACGTCGACCGGGTTCGACACCACCAACACCGTCGCCGCCGGAGCATGACGATTAATATCCCGCATGATGCTGTCGAGAATTGGCAGATTGATACTCAACACATCCTGGCGCGACTGACCAGGCTTGCGCGGCACACCCGCCGTAATCACCACCAGGTCAGAATCCTGCAGCATTTCGGCATCGGACCCGCCGTAAACCCGGGTATCGGAACCTGACTCAACTGCGGCCTGCCAGACGTCCAGCGCCTTGCCTTTCGCCAGGTCCCCCTGCACATCAATCATCACCAACTCACGACAGAACTCTTCCCGGGCGATGATCTGAGCTGCCGCCTCACCCACCATCCCGACACCCACAATTGATAGCTTGTTCACCTCACACCTCCCGGCGGAGCGCGACACGCCCACCTTTGCAGAGAAGTATTGCCCGCTAATGCAAAACGGCCACCCGAAGGTGGATATGGTTCGCGGGCAACGGGAGGCCGCTTCGCGACTGAAGTCGCTCCCACCGGGTCGGTTTGCACTTCGTCGGATGGAGCTGCGGGTTGGGTGATAGGGGGCAACTGCGTTGCCCTTCGCGAATGAATTCGTCCCCACAGGGCCAGGCCGTTGGTTCCGAGCGGTATCGATTGTCCTCCCCCCTCCCTCCCCCGTCTGCACCTGTAGGAGCGGGCTTGCCCGCGAACCACCTGAGCCAAGCCTTCGCGAGCAAGCTCTCTCCTACACCACAAGGCTCCCCGTGCCTCGCAAGCCCCCATGCCATCCACTAGAGTTCCATTTACATCCGGCCCAACGTGGAATTCAGCGCACCTCTGTCGTACAGGTGCCGTTGGCTGTTGCGGTCCGATGCCGGTGCCGATTGGTGCTCGCCCTCCTGGTTGGCTGTGATCTCGACGCAAGTGCCTGGTCGTCACCTCGATCCTGCATCTGGTAGGAAATACGACCATGGCCATCCACCCGTTGATCAACGCCACTGCCCTGTCCCGCCGTTCCCTGATGTTGAAAGGCGCCGCACTGACAGCCCTCACGATGTTCCGCCCTATAACAGCGTTCTCCGAGTCCGATACGACGCCGCCTGCGGCCGATGCGGTGCGTCCGTTCCGCGCCGAGGTTCCGCAATCGGCGCTCCAGGACCTTCACCGCCGCTTGGCTGCGACCCGCTGGCCGGACCGGGAAACCGTCGACGACCGCTCCCAGGGGGTGCCGCTCGCCAAGCTACAAGCGCTGGTGCGCTACTGGGACGGCAGCTATGACTGGCGCAAGGCGGAAGCGAAGCTCAACGCCTTTCCCCATTTCCTGACCAGCATCGACGGCCTGGACATCCACTTCATCCATGTCCGCTCCCGCCACGCGGATGCGCTGCCACTGATCATGACCCACGGCTGGCCCGGCTCCGTCTTCGAGTTGCTGAAGGTCATAGGTCCGCTGACCGACCCCACGACACATGGAGGCACAGCCGAGGAGGCCTTCCACCTCGTGCTGCCCTCGATTCCGGGCTTCGGCTTCTCCGGCAAGCCCACCAGCACGGGCTGGAACCCCGACCGCATCGCGCGCGCCTGGGATACGCTGATGAAGCGCCTCGGCTACACGCGCTACGTGTCGCAGGGTGGCGACTGGGGTGCCATCATTTCGGACGCCATGGGACGCCAGGCGCCCGCCGGCCTGCTCGGCATCCACGTCAATCGGGTGGAGCGCGCAACTACCCTCCCGCCCGAGGTGGGCAAGGCATTGAAGTGCGGCGACCCCGCCCCGGCGAACCTGAATGCAGAGGAACGGGAAGTGTTCGATACGGCCCGAGAGTTCCTCGGCAAGGGATTTGGCTTCGCCGCCATCATGGCAACCCGTCCGCAAACCCTCGGCTACGGCCTGGCCGATTCGCCGGCCGGGCTGGCGGCCTGGTTCTACGACAAGTACGGCGAGTGGGTATTCACCCGGGGCGAGCCGGAACGCGCCTTCACCCGCGATGAAATGCTCGACAACATCTCCCTCTACTGGCTGACCGACACGGCAACCTCGAGCGCACGCATCTACTGGGAGAACAGCGCCAGCACCGCACCCATGACTCCGATCAGCATTCCCGCCGCGGTGACCATATTCCCCGGCGAGGTCTACAAACCGCCGAAGAGCTGGGCGGAGCGGGCCTACCACAAGCTCATCTACTTCCAACGCGTAGACAAGGGCGGGCACTTCGCCGCCTGGGAAGAGCCGGAGCTGTTCAGCCGCGAGGTGCGCGCCGCCTTCAGTTCTCTGCGCTGAGTTCGCCAGCCCGGCTTCGCGATGATTTCAGCACCGCGGACAATCGTCGCCATGCATACTCCCCCATCAGGTTTGCAGGCACGCAGCGGTGGCGCATGGACAGGTTCCAGGAAATGAAGGTGCTGGTGGTGGTGGCAGAAGCGGGAAGCTTCGCGGCGGGTGCGAAGCAGTTGGGCCTGTCGCCGCCCAGCGTGACCCGCGCCATCGCAGCGCTGGAGGCACGGCTCGGCACGTTGCTGCTGGCGCGCAGTACCCGCAGCGTTCGGCTGACCGAGGCGGGCCGGCGTTATGTGGAGGACTGCCGGCGCATCCTGCTGGAGCTGGAGGAAGCGGAAGAATTGGCCTCCGGAAGCGCGCTGCGGCCGCGTGGCAATCTCACCGTGACCGCGCCCGTGGTCTTCGGCGAGCTGTACATGGTGCCGCTGATTGCCGACTACCTGGCCGCCTATGCCGATGTGACGATCAACGCGATGCTGGTGGATCGGGTGGTGAACATGATCGACGAAGGCGTGGACGTCGCGCTGCGCATCGGCCAGCTCCCCGAGGGCGGACTGACCTCATTGAAGGTCGGCGAGATTCGTCCCGTGGTCTGCGCCGCACCGGCCTTTCTCGATTCGTTCGGCAGACCGGAATCACCTGCCGATCTGCACGACGCACCGGTGGTGATGTCCTCGGCCAGTTCACTGCTGACCGACTGGCAATTCATCGGCTCGGAGGGGCCGTTCACCCTGCGCCCACAGGCGAGATTCGTGGTCAGTTCCGTCAACGCGGCGATTCATGCGGCGCGCAGGGGCTGGGGCTTTACACGGGTGCTCTCCTATCAGGTCGCCGAGGCCATCGCGAAGGGCGAGCTGGAAATCGTCCTCGACCGGTACGGCATGCCGCCGCTGCCCATTCACCTGCTGCACCAGAGCAGCGCGCGCGTGTCTGCCACGGTCCGGACCTTCGTCGACCATTGTGCCGCGCGCCTGCGCAACGATCCGGCACTGCAGGCCGTCACCGCGGAGTAGTGCCTTGGGCCGTTACCGGGAAATGGAGGTGTTCGACGCCGTGGCGCAAACGGGTAGCCTTGCCGCCGGGGCGCGGCTGCTCGGCCTGTCCACGGCGACGGTGATGCGCATGGTCGCCGGCCTGGAGGCTCGTCTGCAGACCACATTGCTGCTGCGCGGCCCGCGCGGCATCAGTCTGAGCGTCGCGGGAGTGGCCTTTGCCACGAGCAGCCGGCAGATTCTCCAGGCGATCGCCGAAGCGGATCGTTCGGCGGCCGGCCTGCACGCCTATCCGGCCGGGCAGCTGACCATTTCGGTGCCGCTGCTGATGGCTCACCAGGTGTTTGCGCCCATCGCCCTCGACTACCTGCGGGCCTTCCCCGACGTACGCCTGGTCGCACGGGACCACGAAGACGTGCCCCACCTGCTGGAAGACGGCATCGATGTCGCCCTGGTGGTCGGCCACCTGCCCGACTCCTCGGTCTTCGCCGTGCCGGTGGGAACGGTGAAGACGGTCGTCTGCGCCGCACCGGACTATCTGGCGCGCCACGGGCGGCCGCAAACACTCGAAGACCTCAAGACGCACCTGATCATTGCATCGGGCGCCTCGAGCGATTGGCGCTTCCTCCATCAAGGGGCGTCGCGCTCGGTACGGCTGACACCGCGGCTGACCTGCAGCACCCGCAGCGCGGCGATACGCGCTGCCGCCCTGGGCCTGGGGCTCGCGCGCTGCATGAGCTTCGAGGCGCACCAGGAATTGCAGAGCGGCACGCTCGAAATCGTGCTGGAGGACTTTTCCGCACCCGGCCTGCCAGTCGGGCTGATCTACCGCGAAGGCCGCCGTGCGGCCGCGCGGGTCCGGACCTTCCTCGACTTCGCCGTGCCCCGTCTGCGCGCCCATCCGGCACTGCGTGGCTGAGTCTCACGGGCATTCTTTCGGATTCTGAAACGCTGGATTGTCCGGACCGGCGATTCTGCTAAAGCGTGTTCCGGCGCAGGATTCATCCGTCAGCGCGAGCACCCCGATATGGTCCAACTCGGCGCTGCCTTTCCCCGCCCGAATCGGAGTCGCTGCAATGCCTCACCCCATCAAGCTCTTCCGCCACCCCCTGTCCGGCCACGCCCACCGCGTCGAGCTGTTGCTCTCGCTGCTGGAAGTGCCCACTGAGCTGGTTTCCGTCGACCTCGCCAAGGGCGCCCACAAGCAGCCCGAGTTCCTCGCCCTCAACAGCTTCGGCCAGGTGCCGGTGATCGACGACAACGGCACCATCGTCAGCGACTCCAACGCCATCCTCGTCTACCTGGCGAAAAAGTACGGCAACCACTGGCTGCCGGAAGACCCGATCGGCGCTGCCCGTGTGCAACGCTGGCTATCGGTGGCCGCTGGCCAGGTCGCCTTCGGCCCGGCCGCCGCCCGACTGAATACCGTGTTCGGTGCCAAATTCAACACCGAGGAAGTCCTCACCCGCGCCCACACCCTGTTCCGGGTAATGGAGAGCGAGTTGGCCAAGTCGCCTTTCCTCGCCGGCGAGACGGCGACCATCGCCGATATCTCCAACTACGCCTACATCGCACACGCACCAGAGGGCAACGTGTCGCTGGAGGCCTACCCGAACCTGCGCGCCTGGCTGGCCCGCGTCGAGGCATTGCCCGGCTTCGTCCCGATGCAACGCACCGCCGCCGGCCTTCAAGCCGGCTGATACGGCCGCCCGCTGCCGGGAAATCCGGCAGCCTTCCAGCGAGGAGTCCGCCATGGCCCATCTTCCCAAGCACCGCCCATCACCCTGGCACGCCGGCGAGAAGGCCATTCAGGAACGCGTCGGCGTCTCCGAGCGTATGGACGAGTTCGGCCAGCGGGTGATTCGCGACTACATGCCCGACCAGCACCGCGACTTCTATCACCAGTTGCCGTTCATGGTCGTCGGCGCGGTGGATGACCAGGGCCGGCCCTGGGCGACGCTGCTCGAAGGGCCGGAAGGCTTCGTCACCTCGCCCGATCCCCGGCGTCTGGAGGTATCGGACTCATTGGACAGCCAGGACCCGGCCCTCAGCGGCCTGCAGGCCGGCAGCGCTGTCGGCATGCTGGGCATCGAGCTGCATACGCGGCGGCGCAATCGCATCAACGGCATCCTGCAGCGGGCCGACGCGGGCCATCTGGAGATTGCCGTCGAACACTCCTTCGGCAACTGCCCGCAGTACATACAAAAGCGCACCTATACCCGTGTCGAACAGCGCCACGGCGAGCACAACGCGCGCCAGGACTTCGCGGCGCTGGACGAGACGTTGGTGGAGATGATCCGCAAGGCCGACACCTTCTTCGTCGCCAGCTACATCGAGCACGAGGACGGGCAACGCTCGGTGGATGTCTCCCATCGCGGCGGCCGGCCGGGCTTCGTCAAGGTCACCGGCAATCAGCTGACCATTCCCGACTACGCCGGCAACCTGCACTTCAACACCCTCGGCAACCTCCAGACCAATCCCGTGGCCGGCTTGCTCTTCGTCGACTTCGCCAGCGGCGACATGCTGCAGTTGTCCGGGACCACCGAACTGATCTTCGACAGCCCATTGATCGCCGTCTTCGAGGGCGCGGAGCGCCTCTGGACCTTCGAGGTGCGGCAGGCCGTGCTGCGGCCAAGTGCGCTATCGATTCGTTGGGATTTCCAGGAATACGCGCCGACCAGCCTGATGACCGGCACCTGGGCCGAGACAGACCAGAAGCTGCGCCAGCGCGAACAGCGTCAGCGGTGGCAGGAATGGCAAGTGGTACGCCTGGAACAGGAGAGCCAGGACATCCGCTCCTTCTACCTGCAACCCGCAGATGGCGCGGCAGTGGACTTCACGCCAGGGCAACATCTACCGCTGCGCATACACACGGGCTCCGGCGAGGAAGCGCTGGTTCGCACCTACAGCCTTTCCAGCGCGCCGTCGGACGGCCATCTGCGCATCAGCGTCAAGGTTCAGGGACGGGCCTCGCGCCATCTGCACGAGCAGCTCCAGGTCGGTGATCGGTTGCAGGTACGTGCCCCCATGGGCAACTTCACCCTGGCCGGCGACACTGAGCGGCCCGTGGTGTTGATCGGCGCAGGCGTTGGCGTCACTCCCCTGCTGTCGATGCTGCGGGAGCTGGTGGCGCAGAACGAATCGCAGGGTCGCCAACGGCGCATCCATCTGTTCCAGTCCGCGCGGACCTTGCAGCAACTGCCCTTTCAACGGGAAATCGATGCACTGCGCCAGCGCTGCCCTGCCTTGCTTCATGTACGCCGGGCGCTGAGCCAGCCGGCCGAGGACGCGGTTCTGGGCCGCGACCATGAACTGACCGGCCGCATCGACATCACGGAGATCAAGTCCCACCTGCCGCTGGATGACTACGATTTCTACCTGTGCGGACCGGGGAGTTTCACCCAGGCTATCTATGACGGCCTGCGCGGCCTGCACATCGCCGATGGGCGCATCCACGCAGAGACTTTCGGCCCCTCGACGCTGCAACGCCATGACGACACGCAGCCACCAAAACCCGCCCAGCCACCGGCAGCAACGTCACCGGTACCGGTGTACTTCGCCGCCTCGGCCAAGGAAGCGCGCTGGAAACCGGACAGCGGCAGCCTCCTGGAACTGGCGGAAAGCCGTGGGCTGTCTCCCGACTTCAGCTGCCGTGGCGGCTCCTGCGGCACCTGCCGCACGCGGGTACTCAGCGGGCAAGTGCACTACCCCCATCCGCCAGCGGAGATGCCAGACGAAGGCACGGTGCTCATCTGCTGCGCGGTGCCAGCGGAAGACGCAAGCGGCGTGCAGCCGCTGGTCCTGGAGCTCTGAGGAGAAGCGCCGACATCAGACGCTGCGCTGGAGATCCAACTCCGTGTGGCTTGCGAAAGCCTGGAAGAGGCAGCGGCATTCGGACAAGCCGATCCCTGCGGCACACCAGTCTGGAAGGGATCGGCAGAGACAAGGAATGTTATGCGCCACGTCTGAATATTGGTTATCACGCCACTTGGGGCCCACACTTCACCACCGTCATCAATCTCCAAGGAAAGCGCACTATGGCCAAGTACCTGATTTCCTTTCCCAGTGCGGCGATGGTCGTGCCCGAGGGCGAGTGGGAGGCAGTGGGCCGCGACGCGCACACCGTGATCGAGGAGGCGAAGGCCGCTGGCGTTTACGTCTTCGCTGGCGGCATCGACGAAGCTGTGCCGCCCGTGCTCGTCTCGGCCAACGGGTCGGTAGCCGAGGGCGGCTACCCGTGGGCGCCCCCGCTTGACGGCGGCTTCACCGTCCTCGAACTGCCCTCGCGCGAGGAGGCCGTCGCGTGGGCCGCGCGCATTGCGAAGGCCTGCCGGTGCGAGCAAGAGCTACGCGCCTTCGGGTTAGACCCGCGGGCCTGAAACGGCGTAGAAAGTGCAGCCCGACAATGCGGTCTGGCCGTAGTAGCTCTTCGCCGCCGGAACCACCAGTTTCCGGAGGGCCGCGCCGGCAAGCACCCCGGCGCCCTAAATCAGCCCTTTGTACGCTGGTCGATCATGCAGGCCAGGTATGCAATACATCCTCCAGACCTAACAGCCATTGCCTTTGGGTCGCATCGGTCTATAAAAATCTTTCCGAAACAATAAGTTGCACAGCTCAAGGAAAGTTTGCTGATCTAAACTGAGAATTGAAATCTTTTGCAACACACTCCAGCCTCCAACCTGTGCGCGACTGGCTGAAAGACACCGTGGTTCACCAAAGAAGGGAGCCGCACCTGATGCCCTGGCCTGAGCGACGACGGAGCCGATCATGAGCAGAGGAGCACGCGCGCGCACGGCTGCGCCACCACGGAACACCACCCTCTTGCTGCGAAGCTGCGCCCTTCCTCCTCCACTCGAATCCGTACGCACCATCATCCACGCACAGCCCCCCATGCAGCTTCGTGCTGAAAAGCGAAAGCACGTCAGCGGCGTTTGGCTGTAGGTCCTCTTCCCGTACCTGGCAGCCAAGCTCCTGGTGCGTCTACGAAGCTGGCGCTCCGCCACGACAGGAAGCGCAGCGATGCAGTCAGCGAAATGCGAGCAGCCTTCTGAGGGAGGGACAGCCGTGAAAAACGCAGACTCGAAACGCCGAAAAAAACATTGGCCGCCCACGGCGAAGCCACACGCTGACGACGGCCGACGCGACTTCCTCAAGCTCGGTGCCGCTGCATTGCTGTCGCCGCTGCTGCTGCAATCGAGCAGGAGCAGTGCGGCAAGCGCGCCGGTGTTTCCGCCCAGCCCGCCCACGACCCCCTGGCTGTCCACCTTGCCCAATCAGATCACACCACTGCAGGCCGTCGCGACACTGACCCCGAGCCCCACGGTGCTGGCCAATACCGCGGGTGGCGAAGCCGGACGCGCGCCCCACCAGCGCTACGCAGAACTCACGGGTGTGCTCGGTGCGCCGCTGCTGTATGAACTCAAGGCCAAGCAGCGTCCCGACTGGGTGTTCCACCCGGCCTATCCGCCGCAACGTATCTGGGGCTACGAAGGCAACACGCCGGGCGCGGTCACCCCCGGCCCGGTCATCTATGCCCGCTATGGCAAGCCGGTCATCGTGCGCTTTCGCAACCAGCTGCCACAGAATCACGTAGGCTTCGGCACACCGGAAATATCGACCCACTTGCACAATGCCCACACGGGATCGGAAAGCGACGGCTTCCCCGGTGACTACTACAGCGCGAACAAGGCAGGACCGACCCTGACTTCGCCCGGCGCCTTCAAGGACCACTTCTATCCCAACATCTACGCCGGCTACGACCAGCTGCAAAACCATATCGGTGATTCGCGCGAAGGCCTGGGCACGCTGTTCTACCATGACCACACCCTGGATTTCACCGCGCCCAACCTGGTGCGCGGGCTGTTCGGTTTCTACCTCCTGTTCGACGACGTCGACTCGGGCAACGAGCGCGATCCGAGCCCGAGCGCGCTGAGGTTGCCCAGTTTTCCCTACGACTATCAGCTGGACTTTTCGGACCGCCGTTTCGACGCCAATGGCGTCCTGTTCTACGACCAGGTCAACCCCGAGGGGGTGCTGGGCGACAAGGTCGTGGTGAACGGACTCATCGAGCCGGTCCTGAAGGTAGCGGCGCGGAAATATCGCCTGCGCTTCCTCAACACCGGACCAAGCCGCTTCTACGCCATCTATCTGATGACCGCCGGCGGCGTGACGCAGCGGTTCACGTTCATCGCCAACGACGGCAACCTGCTACCGGCGCCGCTGCTGAACCAGACCAGTTTCCAGATGGGCGTTGCCGAACGCATGGACATAGTCGTCGACTTCTCCAAATACCCGATAGGCACCGTGCTCTACCTGGTCAACAAGATGCGCCAGGAAGACACCCGGGAAGGCAAGGACATCAAGGACCCGGGCACCCGCGTGCTGAAGATCATCGTCGATCGCGTCCCGCCCGAGCAGGACCTGAGCCAGGTGCCTGCCGTGCTGCGCCCGCTGCCACCGATCACTGCTGCGGAAATCGCCGCCGCACCGGTGCGGCGCTGGGTCTTCGCGCGCAACAGCGGCATCTGGACGATCAATGACCAGATCGTCAACGTCCGAGCTCCGCGCGCCTTGATCCCCCAAGGCCGCGCCGAGATCTGGGAGCTGGTGAACCCCGAGGATGGCTGGACTCACCCGATCCATATCCACTTCGAAGAGGGGCAGATCATCGGCAAGATCGTCGACGGCGTGAGCGTGCCAGTGCCCGCGCAACAACGTGGTCGGAAGGACGTCTACGTGATCGAAGCGTTCACCACCTTGCGAGTGTTCCTGCGTTTCCGTGACTTCAAAGGCAAGTACGTCATGCACTGCCACAACCTGATCCACGAGGATCACGCGATGATGCTGAGGTGGGACATCGTCTGAGTGGCGCGGCAATTGGACATAGAGGGCGGAGGGTTGCATATGAACATGCGCAGAAATCTGGTAGCTGGCATGGGCGTCGCCGCGCGACGATTGATCGCCCTGCCCGGTATTACCGTCGAGCGGCCGCGCCCGACCAGGGACGGCGACGACGGCAGCTACTTCCCCAATGCGCGACTTCTGACTCACGAGGGCAAGGAGGTCAGGTTCTACGACGACCTCATCCGTGGAAAGGTGGTCGCGATCAACATGATGTACGTGTCTTGCACCGGGCGCTGTCCGATTGCAACGGCGAACCTGTTGCGCGTACAGAAAATGCTCGGCGAACGCGCAGGCCGCGACGTGTTCATGTACTCGATCACCTTGCAGCCCGCACTGGATACGCCGCAACAGCTGAAGGGTTTCGTCGACAGGCACCACGTCGGGCCCGGCTGGCTGTTCCTGACCGGCGCGCCGGAGGACATCGAGCAGTTGCGCTTCAGCCTCGGTTTCTACGATGTGAACCCGGAAGTGGACGGCAACCTGGCGAACCACTCGGGCATGGTGCGCATCGGCAATGACGTCTACCAGCGCTGGACCATGGCACCGGCGCTGGCGGAGCCGGAACAGATACTGGCGACGATCAACCATGTGGACAGCCGTGCGGTGCACACGGCTTAGGGCGGAATGACACTGTCAGCGGCAGCGAAGCGAAGCGAAGCGAAGCGACAAGGGCGTTGCTGAAGCGCAGTGAACGACCGATTTGGCTGCTATCGACCATGGAAGGCAAGTTCAACAGTCCGATTTGGGTCGGAAGCTGCCTCCAGTGAGAGTCAGCTCCTGGCCGATACCCGCCGCTCGCGAACAGACGCTTCCGGCCAAGCAGCCACTCAGGCCGGGATGCTTTCACACATCGCCCGCCGTTGCGGGACTTAAATAACTGCCTGATTCCGACACCCTCTGCCGGCAGCCGACAGAAGCTCCGATTCGATTTTCTTACTCTCCACTGGCCCCGACGCTCATCGCTTTACGTCGGGCCAGTCAGTCCTGCCACTGCACACCGCGCCATAAGCTCTAGCCGAGCTGACTATGGGCGGATGTAAGGAGAATAAGAAAATGAGCCCAGATTTCACATCATCACTCAATCACTTGCTCGATGCCGCCACGGCTGGTCAACAGCGCGTCCCAGGTGTAGTCGCAGCAGTAGTCGGGCGCGACGGCCTGGTCTATGAGGGCGCTTCAGGTCAACGAACGCTCGGTCAAGCTGGAGCGATGACGACCGACAGTGTTTTCGCCATGTTTTCCACGACCAAGGCGATAACTGCCACGGCGGTGCTTCAGTTGGTCGAGGAAGGGCTCCTGGATCTCGATGCGCCTGCCAGGAACTATGTGCCGATCATCGACGAACTGAAGGTACTCGAGGGATTTGATAGCGACGGCACCCCTCGCCTTCGCCCCCCCAAAAAACTAATTACCACCCGAATGCTTCTGCTTCATACGGCAGGCTTGGGTTATGAGTTCTTCAACGAACACTACAAGAGGCTATCCCAGGAACAAGGACAACCCAGCATCATCAGCGGGTCGTTGGCTGCGCTCAAAACACCCTTGCTGTTTGAGCCAGGTGAACAGTGGGAGTACGGCTCCAACATAGATTGGGCCGGCCTGGTGGTAGAAGCCATCACCGGCAAACGTCTGGGCGAAGTCATGCAGCAGCGCATCTTCGAGCCACTGGGCATGACCGATACCGCCTTTACCATGACCCCATCGATGCTCCAGCGGCGGGCTGGCGTGCACCAGCGTGAAGAGGATGGATCGCTGACCGTCCTCGAGGATCTAATCCTCCCACAGGACCCCGAAGTACACATGGGAGGCCATGGCCTGTATTCGACGGTGAAGGATTATTGTCAGTTTATCCGCGCCTGGCTAAACGATGGGCAGGGTGATCACGGACGGATTCTCAAGCCAGAAACGATTCGTTTCGCTGAAAAGAACGGACTCGAAAGTCTGAAAATCAAAGCCCTTCCCGGCGTCGTCCCCAACATTTCCAAAACCGCGGAGTTCTTCCCGGGCATGCCTAAGTCGTGGGCGTTGAGTTTCATGGTCAATGAACAAGACGCACCTACCGGTCGCCCTGCGGGCTCTTTGGCGTGGGCCGGATTAGCCAATCTCTTCTATTGGATCGACCGCAAAAACGGCATTGGTGGTTTCTGGGCCACCCAGATATTGCCGTTCGTAGACCCCGTTTCAACCAACTCTTATCTGGAGTTCGAAACGACGGCCTACCGCTATATGACCAGATAAGCCAGTAACTGATTCGATTCAGGTCTGAGCCCCGCCAGGGGTTCCAGGCAATGGCGTAAGAAAACTGCCCCCTCTCCGAAAACCAACAAAAACAAAATAGGTGACTCATGGAGATCTCCATATGCCCTCCTGTGCGCGTTCGTCCCATAGTTTGCGCACTTGGCACTTCAAAGATCGGTACCGGTCTTGTACTGGCAGTTCTGGCGGGTAACGCCCAGGCTATCGATGTGGACGCCGGTGAATACACGGCTGCGCTTCCAGCCGGCAGCAGTATCGGTTTGCTTTACCTTCAGCATGCACAGAGGCGGTCGCTTTACAGTGATGGTCACAAGATCGGGATAAAGGCGGGGCTCGACTCGGATATCGGCATACTGCGCGCCGCGCATTACCAGCAGTTGGGTGACTACACGATCAATACGCAGTTCCTGTTGCCCTTCGGTCGTCTGGAAGGAACACGCGATAACGACTCGCTGGGACAAACCAGTGGCGTGGGTGATTTGATTCTGGCGTCCACCCTGTGGCTCGAGAATGATCCGGTGAAGAGACGTTACTGGGGCATTGCGCCCTACCTCTTCGTGCCGACCGGCAACTATGACCGAAACGATGTACTCAATCTGGGCGAAAACCGTTGGAAGTTAACGTTGCAGACCGGCTATGCGACAGGTCTCACCGAGAAACTGTCCCTGGACCTCACCGCGGATGTGACCCTGTTTCACAAAAATGACGACTTCACGAGTCAAGGCCTGACATTGCGCCAAAAGCCACTGTGGCAAGCCCAGACCTACCTGAGATACGCCGTGACCCCAAAGCTGTCGGTGCATGTCGGTGCATCTCAACTCTGGGGCGGTGAGACGCGCATTGATGGTCAGGATCAGAACGATGAACCCAACACCAGTAAGTACCGTGTTGGGGCCTCATACTGGATGACCCCAACTTTCCAGACCCTGCTCAATTACGGTCAGGACGTATCGGTCGACAACGGCTTCAAGGAAAAGCAGCGGGTTAACCTACGGCTGCTGTGGGTGTTCTAACCCGCAGCGAATGACTGGGTTCCTGGCCACCGGGAGTGGGTTTTGACTCCACTCTCGGTGCCTTTATCCTGCGTCAGGATGCTAGCGCAATCGCCGCTGCAAGGTCTGGGAAGGTAGCTCACTGAAACGCTTGCGATAGACGCCTGCAAATTCACCCAGGTTCAAATATCCCCACCGAAAGGCGATGGCCGAAACTGTCGCGCCCGACTCCGGATCTGTCGCCAATAAATCGCGGTGCACTCCCTGCAACCGCTGCTCGCGCATGAATGCGCCAGGTGTCATACCGCGAAAACGCGAGAAGGCGCCACTCAATGCCCGCACACTGGTCCCAACCGCACTTGCAACTTCTCCGATCGTCGGTAGGCTCGCGGCATTGGCTCTCATGAACTCTTCGGCCGCCCTGACATAACGGGGTGCAATCCGGTTCATTGGGTTATTCACATCAAGCCCAGCTTGCGCGGCACGGCCAGTCCACTCGTGCAGCAAATGAAAGCAAAGACTTTGCTCCAAGTGGGCGCCAATGCGTCCTTCAGCCATGTGCTCGGGATTCTCGGCAACACAACGAACCGCGTACTTCAGCAGGCTTAGCCAGCTCGAACCCACTCCGCCGATGGTGCACTTATATCTCCAGAACTGATCATCGGGCACGAACCCAAGCCACTGCTGCGCCAGGCGCTCCAAAACCACATGAGGAATGGTCAGATTCAGTTGCAGGTGATCCGGGTCGAGGTCGACCCGGTAATCGACACGACTGCAATCGGCAATGAAGGATTCACCTATTGCCGTATCTTGAGTAACGGAACGCTGCGTCCAGTGCCGTGCATTGCCGCGAATGGTCGTGAGCAGCAGCGCGTTCCCCGCTTCGGGTGAGAAGTCATCGACGTTCACCGCGACTCCATAGCCGAAACGAGTCAACGTCAATTCGCCAATCCTGGACGAATGCATACTTGCCTGCGGCTTGATGGCATGCCCGACGGGAAGCACACGATAGGGCATGTAAACGCGATCCGACCAGTCGCTAATTTCGTCCCAATCGGTTGAATGAATCTTGTGATGCTGGCGTATCGGCTTGCCGCTGACATCGGCTAACAACGCATGCTCGAGAAGCATAGAGACACCTGTTTTTGTTTTTTTAGGTGAGGTTGATGCGCTCGCTGACTTGAGATAATCCGGTGTCTGCGCTCCTTCGTAAAGTTTTTTAAAGGCGCGACGTACCATTTTCGGCAAGCTACGAATTCAGGCTCCACAAATCGGGAACTTGGCTTCAAACGGTCAGCGCCGTTGCAATTGGCTGGTCAAGAGAAAGCGAATAACACCGGCCCTGATCGCCAGCTTGCAACTGTCCTGCTCGGCAATGCTGCATGGCCGACGATCAACAAATCATTGGCAAGCGCTCAGCGCTTCACGCAGACAAACAATGCATTCCCGGAGGCGCCGTCCCAGGGCGTGATCCGTTCGTAGTCATGCTCGAAGATGTGCACCTCGAAGTGCGGCTGCAACAGTTGCTCTAGCTCGGGGAAGCTCAAGGCGACCATGGCGTGTTCGTCCTCCCAGACCTGGGTCACCCCTGCCGAGGTCTTCTCGATGCTGAGGCGCAGCGCCTGCCGTTCGCCCTCGCCGCTGTAGTACCAGCCGGAGCCGAAGGTGAAGTGGCTGCCCTCCTGCTCCACGGAATGGCGCACGAATGAGCGGTTGTCGATCTGTCGCTTGTCCACCGTGTTGAAGCAGAACACGCCGTTGTCCGCGAGCGCGCCGTGCACGCTGGCCAGGCACGCCCGCAGTTGCTCCAGCCCGGCGTTGTAGTGGATCGAGTAGAGGAAGCAGGTGATCAGGTCCAGCGGCTCGTCCACCCGGAAGTCCGCCATGTCCTGCCGACTGAACTGCGCCTCGGGGCAGCGCAGCTGGGCGAGATCCAGCATGGGCTGGTTGATATCCAGGCCGGCGCTGCGGTAGCCGAAGTCGAGGAAATGGCGCACGTGCGGCCCGGTGCCACAGGCGAGGTCCAGGTGCCTGTTCCCCTGATTGCCGAACAGTTGATGCAGCCGGCGCACGCTGTGGCTCTGCGCGCGGTAGTCGATGTCGGCGCACATCAGGTCGTAGTAGGAGGACAGATCGGTGTAGAGCGCGTTGGAGGACATAAGCAGCCAGAGAGTTCGAGGGAGGGTTCGATGGGCACGTCGCCCTGGTCCGCTATCTGTTCAACTCGTAAGCGCACATATTGACCGTTGTGGCCAGGTTCAGCGATTCGATGGCGCCGCAACCGGAGATCGTGAACGGCTGGGCGTTGAGCGCGACCAGTTGCTCGCGGGGCACGCCACGGGCTTCGTTGCCGAACAGATAACAATCGAAGCTCTTGAAGCCAGCGGATTGCACGCGGTCGCCCGTCATATCCAGACAGGCGATGCGCTCGAAGCGCGCGCCCAGGGAATCCAACTCCACATCCAGTTCCATGGGCGCATGAAAGATGGCGCCCATGCTGGAGCGCACGACTTTGGGGTTGTACGGATCAACGCTGCCGGGACTGAGCAGGCAGCGAAAATGACCGAACCACGCCAAGGTACGCAGGATGGTGCCGAGATTGCCCGGGTCCTGAATTTCATGCAGGTAGATGGCGCGCTCATTCTTGGCGAGAGCCGAAGCCGACGTGACTGCAGCCGGCATGGGCACCACTGCGATGATGCCCTGCGGTGTCTTGGTGTCGGCGATCTGCGCCATCTGGCGGTCGTTGATCACATGGGTTTCAAACGGACTTTGCCAGTGCTCGTAGCCGCCGGTTACATACAGCTGGCTGCGCTGGAGAAGCGGATTGTGCGAGGCCGCTTTTTGCAGCTCCAACAGGAGGTGCTCGCCCTCCACCAGAAAATGCCCGAACTCGGCTCGGTACTTTTTCTGGTGAAGTTTCTTGATGTCGTCGAGTTTCATCGATCTTGCGCTCAGTGAGGCTGCGCTTCGGTCTTGTTCAGTTCGGAGAGCAGCGACTTGGCTACCGCTTCGGCAACTTTGATGCCATCCACGCCGGCAGACAGGATGCCACCGGCATAACCGGCGCCCTCACCGGCCGGATACAGGCCGCGCAGGTTGAGGCTCTGCAATGTCTCGTTGTCGCGAGTGATGCGCACCGGCGAGGAGGTGCGGGTTTCGATACCGGTGAGCACGGCATCATCGCGATCGAAACCGCGAATCTGCTTGCCGAACGCCGGCAGCGCCTCACGGATCGCCTCAATCACGTAATCCGGCAGCGAAGGCGCGAGATCGCCCAGTCGTACACCGGGTTTGTAGGAGGGTTCCACCTCGCCGAACTCGGTCGACGGCACGCCGCGAATGAAGTCGCCCACCAGTTGCGCGGGCGCACAGTAATCGCTGCCACCCAGTTCGTAGGCGCGGGATTCCAGACGCTCCTGCAAATCCACGCCGGCCAGCGCATCACCCGGGAAATCCTGCTCGGGGTTGATCCCGACAACGATGCCGGCATTCGCATTGCGTTCGTTGCGGGAGTACTGGCTCATGCCGTTGGTGACGACGCGACCCGGCTCGGAAGTGGCCGCCACCACAGTGCCGCCGGGGCACATGCAGAAGCTGTAGACGGCGCGGCCGTTCTTGGCGTGATGCACCAGCTTGTAGTCGGCAGCGCCAAGCTCGGGATGGCCGGCGTATTTGCCCAAGCGGGCCTGGTCGATCAGGCCTTGCGGATGTTCGATGCGGAAACCGACGGCGAAGGGTTTGGCCTCGATGAACACGTCCTGCCGTTGCAGCATGCGGAAGGTATCGCGGGAACTGTGGCCCAGCGCCAGCACCACATGGCGACTGCGGATGGTTTCACCGTTCGCCAGCATCACGCCTTCGAGCTGGCCATCGTCGATCAGCAGATCGGTGACCTTGCTTTCAAAGCGCACCTCGCCACCGAGGGCGATGATCTCCTCGCGCATGGCGGAAACCACGCCGGTGAGACGGAAGGTGCCGATGTGCGGCTTGCTGACGTACATGATCTCGTCCGGCGCACCGGCGCGGACGAACTCGTGCATCACCTTGCGGGCGTAGAACTTGGGGTCCTTGATCTGGCTGTAGAGCTTGCCGTCCGAGAACAGACCCGCACCACCCTCGCCGAACTGCACGTTGGATTCCGGCGTCAGGACCTTTTTGCGCCACAGGGCCCAGGTGTCCTTGGTACGGCTGCGCACATCCTTGCCGCGCTCCAGCACGATGGGTTTGAACCCCATCTGTGCGAGCAACAACGCTGCGAACAAGCCGCAGGGACCAAAGCCCACGACCAGCGGCCGCTCGCTCAAATCGGCTGGCGCCTGTCCGACTGGGTAGTAGTTGGTGTCCGGGGCCGGCCGTACGTTCTGGTCATCGGCGAAGCGCGCCAGGATCGCCGCCTCGTCGCGAGCCTCCAGGTCGATGATGTAGATGAACAGAATGACGCTGTTTTTCTTGCGGGCATCGTAGCTGCGCTTGAACACGGTGAAATTCAGCAGATCGGCGTCGCTGATATTCAGGCGTTTGACGATGGCCGTGCGCAGTTCATCGGCGGAGTGATCGAGGGGCAGAGACAGTTCGTTGATGCGAATCATGGCGGTAATCCTGGCCGGTGACTCCGGCAAAGGAAGCAACAGAGGGGGGAGTAAGGCGCGAATTGTACTCGCCACCGCCCGCCCCTGTCAGGCCTGGCGACATTAACCTGCCCAGTGCCATCGGCTCATAAACGCCGTTTTTTTGCGTCCGACGCCGGCGGGATCGCCGCCAGTTCCGTCTTGCCGAACTACGAAATCCGCATCTGGGACGTCAGGTTTTGCTGCATGAAATCGAGGAACCTGCGCTGGAACAGCATGGTGTGTTCGTGCGCGGCGTTCTCCGCGGCGTCCGCATCGCGCGCGGCGATGGCTTCGACGATGTCCTCGTGGTCCCGGCCCAGGCCCGATGAGGTCGCGGCGCTGACGATGAAATCGAAGTGCAGGTGCAGCAGCCGCTGCCCCTCGCCGAGGAGCTTCTCGTAGTAGCTGGTCAGGTAGGGGTTCTTGCCGGCGCGGGCGATTTCCATGTGGAGCGTCTTGTTCAGCTCCGTCATGGCCTGAAAGTCACCCTTGCTGATGGACTCCATGTAGGCCTCTTCCGCCGCACGGATTTGGGCCATGTCCTCGTCCGTACGTTGCAGGGCCGCCAATCGGGTGACCGCACGCTGGATCAGATCCAGTGCCGACACGTAGTTTGGAAACTCTTCGATTTCGAACGGCGTCACCAGGGTGGTGCGGTTCGGCAGAATCGTCACCAGGCCTTCGGTGATCAGGCGGGCCAGGGCGTCGCGCACCGGAGAGCGCGAAAGACCGAACTGGGCGGCAAGGGAAACCTCATCCAACGGAGCGCCTGGCTTGAGCTTCAGCGTGAGGATCTGCTTGCGCAGTTCTTCGTAGATGTATCGCCCGCCATGACGACGGCCATTGCTTTCCGGCTCTACTGGATCGTTACTCATCAGGCACCCTGTTCATCTTGTCAGGCACGACAGCGCCCGGTAGTGGGGCAAGAGTAACTCAGCTCACATAGAGGCGACTATTGCGCCGAACGCGCGGCGGGCGGCCCCGTCAGCGAATGTAACTCCCACCATTCACATCGAGTGTCGCGCCATTCAGCGACAACTGCGATGGCCGCAGGACGAATGAAACGAGCTCCGCGATCTCTGCCGGCTCGGCCATTTCGCCAATCGGGATATCGGCCACGGCAGCAGCTTTGCCGTTCTTAGCGATATACGCCTCGGCCATCTCTGTACGAACCCATCCAGGGGCTATGGCAACCGCGAAAATGCCCTCACGACCAAAACTCACAGCGATCGACTTGGTGAGGTTCACCAGGGCGGCTTTCGTTGCGCCATAAGGCATCGCGTTTGCCGCGTAACCTCGCTGCCCCGCCCGACTGGCCATGTTGACGATCTTGCCGCCGCCATGTGCCCTGAAATGCTGGATCGCCTGCTTGCAGAGATCCGCAGCAGCGAAGAAGTTGACCTGGAACTCTCTCATCCAGGTCGCCTTCCACACCTCGGGCTCCGCATCGACGGAGACTTCGCTCCGGATGCCCGCGTTATTGACCAGAGCATGGATTCGGCCGGAAACCTGCGCTTGCTGCCACAGCTGGAAGGGACCGTCGGCAGTCGAAAGGTCCGCCTGGAGGATGGTTCCCTTGCCCGAAATCCGATCAAGCAACTCTTCGGCAGCGGTTTTGTCACGACCGTAATGGATCAGGGGCCAGGCCCCTTCCTCAACGAGCTGCTCGACGATAGCTGCGCCAATTCCGCCAGTCCCCCCGGTAACCAGCACACGCTGTCCATGAAGCGATTTCGAAGCCGAGGTCATAGGGATTCCTCTCCAGAGCATAAGACCATCAGAAAGTAACCGCCTGGCCGAGACTCAATCCTGGCGGCGGTAGGCCAGCAGCACGATGCCCGTGACGACCATCCCCCCGCCAACCAGCTGCAGCGCACTGAGCTTCTGATCGAGGATCAACCAGCCAAACATCAGACCCGCTACCGGTTCCACATTCATTACGGGGGCATTGCGCGCGATGTCCAGCCTGGGCATGAAAATGAACAGCGTGGAAAAGGCCGCTCCATAAAGCACCACCAGGAACGACAAGGCGAGCCAGCCACCGGCCGACGCTGGGACGGACAACCCGCCCGGCACGACATTCGCCGCGCTGGCCAGAAGGGCGACGATGAAAACCAGCGCCATGGTCAGCATGCTGCGCACGGTACCGGCCATGCCCGACAGGCGATTCTCGGAAACCCACATGGCGGCGCCGAACACCGCTGCGCCTACCAGGCTGAACAGCACGCCCTCGATCCAGCGCTTGTCGAACTGACCTTGCCCGGCCAGGAGGGTCGGCACATCCAGAGCAATCAGCAGACCGCCGAGAATACCGGCCATCAGCACTACCGAACGACGAGTCGGTGCGGGTCCACCCAGGACATAGGTGAACAGGGCCAGGAATACCGGCGAGAGATTGACCACGAGCAATGCCAGGCCGACAGGAATTCGCGCCACCGCCGAGTAGATGCAGAAGCTCTGGAAACCTATCAGGCATCCCATCAACAACTGCCAGCTGGCCATCGCTTTCCCGAGGCGAACGGATTCCCGCTTCAGGAATACAAGAATACCCAGCACCAGCGTGGTGACGCCGGAACGGCAGAGGATCGCCAGGAGCAATCCAGCGCCGTCATCGAAGGCGATGCGGGCAGCGATATGGTTACCGGCAAAGGCGCAGGCCAACCCGGCAAGAAGCAGGACCGCGGTGTGCCGCGGGAAGAGCTGGGTTCGCATAGGGTAAGGGCCGTGATGATCGGTAGGCGAATCGGTCCGTAGCGCAACCACGCAGGGGCCGCGTCACGCATTACAGAATCGAGATGTTCTTCGTCAGGTTCTGCTTCATGAATTCCAGGAAGCGATCACGGAAGAGCAACGTATGTTCGTGCGATGCGGCTTCCGCTTCGTCAGCCTGCCTGTTCGCAATGGCCTCGATCATCTTGTCGTGATCCTCATCCGGGCGGGTCATTTGCGAACTGACGATGAAATCGAAATGCAGGTGAAGCAGTCGCTGCCCCTCCCCCAGCAGTTTTTCGTAATAGCTCGTGAGATAGGGGTTGCGGCCTGCCCTGGCGATCTCCAGGTGGAACGCCTTGTTTCGCTCGGACATCTCCTGGAAGCTGCCCAGCCCCAGCGCCCGGATGTACGCCGTATTGGCCTCGCGGATGCGGTCGAGGTCCTGTTCAGTCCTGTTGATCGCCGCAAGACGGGTCACTGCACGCTGGGTCAGGTCCAACGCCGCGATGTACTTGGGAAACTCCTCGATCTCGAACGGCGTCACCAGGGTCGTGCGGTTCGGCAGGATGGTGACCAGGCCTTCACTGATCAGCCGCGCCAGCGCATCCCGGACCGGAGAACGCGAAACACCGAACTGCGCCGCCAGCGACACCTCGTCCAGCTGCGCACCAGGCTTGAGCTGCAACGTCAGGATCTGCTTGCGCAGCTCTTCGTAGATGTAGCGACCGCCATGTCGCTTCCCACCGTTTTCCGCTTCTAACGTCACTACACCCATGGCAATGATCTCGATGGTTCGAGCGAGCCCCGCGGCCCGCCCGGTGGGAACGGTTCACCCGTCCGGAACAGAAACGCAGGTGTTCACTTGTCAGGGAAAGCAGGCCCCCAGGTGTCACTCAGCATGAAACCAGCCGCCAGAGGATCATCCGGGTCCACCCCCAACTGCTGGATACCGTAGATCCAGGCACGCCCCGTCACCCGTGGCAGCACGGCGGACCTGCCCGCAACATCGGTACGCCCGAGCAACTGGACCTGGAACTCCCCGTTGATGGTGGAGCGGGAAACCAATTGGTCGCCCTCCTCCACCAGCCCCCGCGCCGCCAGCGTGGCCAGGTTGGCCGAGCTGCCGGTGCCACAGGGGGAACGGTCCACCCGGCCCGGCGGCAAAGTGGTGCAGGTCTGGTAGGTACGGTCGTCGACGCGATTGCGGAACATCACGTAGGCGACGTCGTTGATCGCCTCGAACAACGGATGCTGGACACTGACCTGGCGGTTGATGATGTCCTTGAGTGCGACACCGGCGGCGGCCAGTTCCCGCGCATTCTCGGGGGCGATGCTCAGCCCCACCTGGTCCACGTCCACCAGGGCGTAGTACACACCACCAAAGGCGATGTCCGCCTTGATGGTGCCGAACGCCTCCGTTTCGATGGCCACGTCCAGGTGCTCGACGAAGGCCGGCACCATGTCCAGCGACACACTCAGGCAACGACCATCCTCACAACGCGCCTTCGCCGTCACCAGGCCGGCCGGCGTGTCGAGCACCACGGTGGTTTCCGGCTCCTGCATCGGCAGCATGCCGAGTTCGAGCAGCGCGGTGACCACACAGATGCAGTTGCTGCCGGACATGGGATGGGCCTTGTCAGCCTGCAGGACGATGAACCCGGCTTGGGCTTCCGGCCGCGTCGGCGGCAGCAGCAGGTTCACCGACATCTGCAGGCAGCCGCGCGGTTCCAGCGTCACCAGGCGTCGCAGGCTGTCGTCCACTTCGTTGATGTAATTCATCTTGTCCAGCATGGTCTCCCCGGGAATTCCGACGACACCCCCGGTAATGACCTTGCCGATCTCGCCTTCGCAGTGGACATCCACCAGCTGCAGCGTTTTCTTCCAGCGCATGGCGGTTACCTCACTTGATGTACCAGCCCCAGGGCTGCTCGCTGTCGTAGCGGGTGATCTGCTTGGTTTCCAGGTAGTTGTTCAGCCCCCATTCACCGAGCTCACGGCCGATGCCGCTCTGCTTGTATCCACCCCAGGGC
Source organism: Pseudomonas sp. BN414 (assembly GCF_029871275.1). Taxonomy (NCBI): domain Bacteria; kingdom Pseudomonadati; phylum Pseudomonadota; class Gammaproteobacteria; order Pseudomonadales; family Pseudomonadaceae; genus Pseudomonas; species Pseudomonas sp. BN414. Next base: position 10,458 of record NZ_SSOL01000055.1, on the reverse strand, counting down.
GCCTCGGTGAAGGTGGGCTGCGAACAGTTGACCCAGACGATGCCGGCACGCAGCTTGCGGGCGACGCGCTCAGCGCGCGCCAGGTCTTTCGACATCACGGCGGCGGCCAGGCCGAAGCGTGAATCGTTGGCCGAACGCAGGGCCTCGGCTTCATTGTCGAAGGGACGAATGCAGACCACCGGCCCAAAGATCTCCTCGTTCCAGATCCAGCTGTTTTCCGGCACGTCGGCAAAGATGGTCGGTTGCAGATAGAAGCCCTGATCGAAGCCACTCGGACGCTCGCCACCGTAAACCAGTTGCGCGCCTTCCTCGCGGCCGCGCGCGATGGCGGCGCGAACCTTGTCGTACTGGCCCTTGTTCACCAGCGGACCGAGCAGTACGCCCTCCTCCAGGCCGTTGCCGATGCGGACCTTCTCGGCCTCTTCCTTCAGACGCTTGAGCAGCGGCTCGTAGAGCTCGCGCTGGACCAGCACGCGGGACGTGGCGGAGCAGACCTGGCCCTGGTTCCAGAAGATGCCGAACATGATCCATTCGACGGCCGCTTCGACATCGCTGTCCGCGAAGACGATGAAGGGCGACTTGCCGCCCAGCTCCAGGCTGATGTTTTTGATGTCCTTGGCGGCGGCCTGCATGATGCGGCTGCCGGTGGGCACGCTGCCGGTGAAGGCCAGTTTGTCGATGCCGGGGTGTTCCGCCAGCGGCGCACCGGCATCCGGGCCCATGCCCGTCACCACATTCAGTACACCGGCCGGCAGCCCGGCCTTGTCGGCAATACGGGCCAGTTCCAGCGCGGTCAGCGGTGTCAGCTCGGAGGGCTTGAGCACCATGCTGCAGCCAGCGGCGAGCGCCGGAGCCACTTTCCAGGCGGCCATCAGCATCGGGAAATTCCAGGGAATGATCGCGCCGGCGACGCCAACCGGCTCCTTGCGGGCCACCGAGCTGAAGCGTTCGTCGGCCAGGGCTACTTGTTGCTCCACATGGCTGTCCAGGTCCTCGGCGAGGTCCGCGTAGAAGTCGAAGCAGCCGGCGGTATCGCCAATGTCCCAGAGTGCTTCGGGCAGCGGTTTGCCATTGTCGCGAACCTCCAGCTCGGCCAGTTCCTGCTGGCGGTCGCGGATGCCCTGGGCGATGCGGCGCAGCACGGCGGCACGCGCCGAGCCACTCATCTGTGGCCAGGGCCCCTCATCGAACGCCTGGCGAGCGGCTTTCACCGCCAGGTCTACGTCCTCAGCGGTGGCGGCCGCGACGCGAGCGATCAGAACCTCACTGCTCGGATCGACGGTTTCGAAGGTGCCACCTTTGACCGGAGCAACCCACTGGCCATTGATGTAGAGCTGGTCGTACGAAGTCATGCGAGTCCTCCAATGAAGGCGAAGCGATTAGCGCTGAAGGGGGTCAAGTCCTGGGCGGGCCGCCGTCCAGCGACCAGATCGGCGATCAGGCGCCCGGTGGTGGCGCCAAGTGTCAGGCCAAGCTGGCCGTGGCCGAAGGCCATGAAGACGTTGCCAAGCCGAGCGGAGCGGTCGATGACCGGTTTGGTATCCGGCAGGAATGGGCGATAGCCGACGCCGTACTCGAAGTTGCTGTCCTGCAGCTGCGGCAGGATTCGCCGGGCCTTCTCCAGGATGATGTCGGCGCGCTTGAAATTGGGTTCGGCGTTGGGGCCGGCGAATTCGATGGTGCCGCCAATCTGCAAGCCGCGAGTCATCGGGCTGAAGCAGAAGCCGCCGTCGGCGTAGATCACCGAATGGCGGATCTCCACACCTGGTTTGGGCAGGACCACCTGGTACCCGGCTATTCCGGCCAGGGGAATGTCCACACCCAGTTGCGAAAAGAACTGACGGGAGCCAGTGCCTGCCGCCACCACCACATGGTCGGCCGGCAGGCGCGTACCGGTGCCGAGCGTGACGCCGGTGGCGCGATCCGCCAAGCTGTCGATGCGTTTCACCTGGTCACGGACGCGTACGCCGCCCTGGTCGATGAAGCTCTGGGTCAGCGCCGCTATGAATCCTTCGGTATCGCTGACCGCCCGCCAGTCCGGGAACAGCAAGCCATGCTTGAACTTGCCCGCCAACGCCGGCTCCAGATCGGCAATGGCTGCAGCATCCAGCTCTTCCGAACTGAAGCCCAGAGACTTGCGTAGTTCCAAGTGCGGACGCTCATGAATGACGCCGGCGGGAGAGTCGAATACCTCGATAATCGGACGATCACCCAGCAGATTCTTGTCAGGACATACAGCCAACAGCGGCGCATAATCCTCGTACACGTTCTCGGTCAGGGTGGTCATCGCTTCCGCGATCTCGACGATCTTCGCGTGACGGGCACAGGAGACGAAGCGCAGGAACCACGGCAGGATGCCCGGCAGCGCGCTGGGGCGCAGCGCCAGGGGGCCTTTCTGGTCCAGCAGCCAGGACGGGATTTTCCTGAGAATGCCAGGTTTGGAAAGCGGGATGACCTCGCTCACCGCCATCTGGCCACAGCTCCACTTCGCCGTGCTGTCACCCGGCGCGGCCGGGTCTACCAGGGTGACCTGGTAGCCTTCGCGCTGCAGGTAAAGGGCACAGCAGACGCCGACGATGCCACCACCGATAACGATGGCCGACTGGCTTTGCTGAGCGTTCATGCAGCCCCCTTGTTGCCAACGAAATCGCCCAGGGAGAATCCGTCCCAGTACGGTTGCGTGTCATCCGCGTAGAACTCGGCGCGTCCGGTAATCCAGGCGCTGCCTTCGATGCTCGGATAAACAGCCGCAGCTCCATTGGACAGCGTGGTAGTGGCCTCAGCCCGGCCGGTGAAGCGGCTGCCGATAATGCTCTCGTGACGGAACGCTTCTCCTTCGGCCAGCCAGCCGCGCGCAAAACGCTGGGCGACGCGGGCGGACGTACCGGTGCCGCAGGGTGAACGGTCCACCAGGCTGTCGCCGGCGATCACGACGGCACGCCCATGGGAGTCCTTGGCCAGTGGATGGCCGGTCCACATGCAGTGCTTCACGCCGCGAATCGAGGCATCGTCCGGGTGCACGACATCGAAATTGGCATTGACCAGGCGCTGCACTTCCCTGCCCCACTCCAGCAGCTGCTCGGGGGTGAAGTGCTCGCAGCCGGCGTAGTTGGCCTGGACTTCGATGATGGGATAGAAGTTGCCGCCGTAGGCGATGTCGAGCTTCAGCTTGCCCAGTTGCGGCAGGAAGATCTGCACGTCCTGGTACAGCAGGAAGCCTGGCACGTTGGTAAAGCGCACCGACGTGATCTTGTCGCCCTGCTGCTCGTAGCGGGCACGAATCTGGCCGGCCGGAACATCCACCACCACCTGGCCCGGTGTTTTCGGCTTCACCAGCCCTGCTTCCAGGGCAAAGGTGATGGAGCCGAGCGTCGCGTGACCGCACATCGGCAAGCAGCCGGAAGTCTCGATGAACAACAGACTGAAATCGGCCTCGGCGCTGACTGGGGGATAAAAGAGGGTTCCCGACATGTGCGAATGGCCTCGGGGCTCCAGCATCAGGGCACGACGAACCCAGTCGAATTCTTCGATGAAATGCCGACGCCGCTCGCTCATGGTGGCGCCGTGCAGCTCCGGCGCACCGCCCACCACCATGCGCACCGGCATGCCTTCGGTGTGGCCTTCGATACAGGTGAAAACTTGGCTGGTCATCTCTGCTCTCTCGATAATCGGCATCGACTCCATTTGGAGCCGATGCCGGCTTGGGGTCAACGCTGGGAAGCTTCGAACACCTTGCGGAATTCGGCCTTTTCGTCGTCGGTCAGCGGCTGCAGCGGCATGCGCGCGTTACCGGCGTTGAAACCAGCCAGTTCACAGCCGTACTTCACCTTCTGGATGAACTTGCCGGACTCCATGCTGGCCATTACCGGGAACAGCGAGCGCATCACCGCCTGGGCGCCGGCCAGGTCGCCAGCCTCGTACTTGCGATAGAAGTCCACCACCTGATCCGGGAAGCAGTTGGCCGGGCCGCAGATCCAGCTGCTGGCACCCCACAGGAAGAAGTCCAGGGCCTGGTCGTCGGAGCCGCAGGACAGCTGGTAGTTGTCCTTGTAGGTATTGCCGATCTCGATGGCGCGCAGCAGGTTGCCGCTGCTTTCCTTGATGGCGATCACGCGCGGGTGGTTCTTGAAGGCTTCCAGCACTTCGAAGCCGACTTCCACGTTGGTGCGCACCGGGTAGTTGTAGAGCACCACGTTCACGTCCGGTACGGCATCGAGGATCGCCTGATAGTGGCCGATCAGCTCCTGCTGGGACGGCAGCGCGTAGTACGGCGGGGCAATCAGGACGTTGCTGTAGCCGGCGTCGCGAGTCTGCTTGACCTGCTCGATCACTTCGCGGGTGCAGGAACCGTTGGCGCCAGCGATGAGCACGCCACGATCCGCCACCACTTCTTTCACGGTCGCCATGACCTGGCGACGCTCGTCGTTGGTCAGCGCGTAGTACTCGCCGGTGGAGCCCAACGGAACGAAACCACTGACGCCGGCGTTCAGCTGGTACTCGATGATGGCTGCCAGGGTTTCGTGATCGACCGCGCCGGACTTGTCGAAGGGCGTGACGAGGGCGGGCAGGATGCCTTTCAGTTGCATGTTGAACTCTCCAGGAAGGGCTTTTTTGTGAGGGGGGTTAGTAGGCGTAGCGCCGGAGCATCCGGGCTTCGACCACGCCGACCATGCGGGTCAGCGGGAAAGCCACGAGGAAGTAGATGACGGCGACGGCGGAGAGGAACTCGACCGGCCGGGCCGTGCTGTTGGAAATGTTCTGGCCGACGAACATCAGGTCAGCGATGCCCACCGAGGAGATCAGGGCGCTCTCCTTGAACAGGCTGACCACGTTCGACAGCAGCGGCGGAATGGCGCGCAGCAGTGCCTGCGGGAAGATCACGTAGAGCACCTTCACCCGCGAGGTCAGGCCCAGCGCGGTGCATGCATCGTGCTGTTCACTGGCGATGGACTTCAGCGCGCCCCGGAAGGTCTCGCTGGTGATGGCCGCCATGAACAGGGTCAGTGAGATGATCACGGACACGTACGGCGGGATATCCATGCCGAACACCACCGGGAAGCAGAAGAACACCCAGAACAGCTGAATCAGCAGCGGCGTGCCCCGGAAGAACTCCACATACAGGGTGGTCGGCAGCTTCAGCAGCTTGAGGCGGGACATCCGCAGCAGGCTGAGCACGAAGCCTGCCAGACTGCCGATCACGGCGCAGCCGAGGGTGATGGCGAGGGTCAGCGCCAGGCCCTTGAGCAGGACGTGCCAGTAGGTCAGGACGATGGAGAAATCGATGGTCATGGCGTTCTCCTCAGCGCGCGGCCGCAGCGTCCTGGCGACGCTCGATCAGTTGCACCAACTGGCCGATCGGCAGCGACAGGGCAAAGTAGATGAGGGCGATCACGGTGTAGGTTTCCAGCGGCCGGTAAGCCTCGGTGGCCAGGCTCTTGCCCACGTACATGAGATCGGAGACGGCGACGATGGCGACCAGGGCGCTCTGTTGCAGGGTGCCGATGCCATTGGTCATGAGTACCGGCAAGGCACTGCGCAACGCTTGCGGGAGCACCACGTACAGCGTGCGCTGCCAGGGACGCAGGCCCAGGGCGACGCAAGCATCCAGGTGCTCGCGTGGCACCGCCTGGACACCGGCGCGGTAGGCCTCGGCATTGAATGCGGTGAGGTTCAGACCGAGCGCCAGGAAGCCCATGGCGACGGGATCGATGAACACGTTGAAGAGCATCGGCACGCAGTAGAAGAACCAGACGATCTGCAGCAACGCCGGGGTGCAGCGGAAGAACTCGATGAACAACTGGGCCGGCCAGCGCAGGAAGAACCAGCGGCTCATGGTCAGCAGGCACAGGCCGAAGCCGCAGACCAGGCCAATCATGTTGGAAACCAGCGCCAGCTCCAGCGTCACCTTCAGGCCGTCCCAGAGGACGCCGAAGTTGCCGTTCAGGAAGTGGAAGTCGAATTGGTAGTTCATGGCTTCACCCTCAGTCCAAGTGCAGGACTTTTTCGAGGAACTCCCGGGTACGGGCTTCTTTGGGCTGGGTGAAGATCTGCTCCGGCGGGCCCTGCTCGACCACTTTGCCGTTGGCGCAGAACACCACGCGGGTAGCGATGTGCCGGGCGAAGTGCATGTCATGGGTGACGATGATCATGGCCATCTTCTGTTCGGCCAGTTGCAGCATCACGTTCTGCACTTCGATGACCATTTCCGGGTCGAGCGCGGAGGTCACCTCGTCGAACAGCATCAGCTTGGGTTCCAGCATCAGCGCCCGGGCAATGGCCACCCGCTGCTTCTGGCCGCCGGAAAGCTGGCTGGGATAGGCATTGAGCTTGCTTTCCAGTCCCAAACGCGCCAGGTACACGCGGGCCCTCTCGGTCGCTTCGGCCTTCGACAGGCCATGGACCTTGGTGGGCGCCAGGATCAGGTTGCTGAGCACCGAGAGATGCGGGAACAGGGTGTAGTGCTGGAACACCATGCCGATCTGGTTGCGCAGGCTCTCATTCAGCTTTCCGCGACCACCCGTGCCGTTGATATAGGGCTTGCCCTGAAAGCCGATGGTCCCGCCCTGGATACCTTCCAGCCCCATCAGGACCCGCAGCAGGGAACTCTTGCCGCTGCCGCTCGGGCCGATGATGACCAGCCGATCATCGGCACGCATGTCCAGGTTCATGTTGTCCATCACGACCAACTGCTCGCCATAGGACTTGTGCACGCCGCGAAGCTGAATGAAGTCGCCGGAAGCCGAATTGGAGGCGATCGCAGGCTGGGACTGTGGCTGGGAAGCCACCAGATAGGGGGAATTCATAGGGGGTTCTCCGGGAGGGCCCCTCATCGAGGCCCTCGGGGGTCAACGAGGGATCACTGGGCGGTTTTTTCGGCGGCGTTGGCCTGGAGGGAGGCCTTGTCGACCAGGGCGTCGATTTCGCCGGTCTCGCGGCGCTGGGTGACGTAGATGTTCAACACCTGAAGGTCGGCCGCGCTGGCGTCGCGACGAACACCGAAGGCGACACCCTGTTTGGCCAGGGCCGGTTTGGGCAGGACTTCCTTGGCCCAACCGGCGTTGGCGACAGCGAAGAGGTGGTTGGTGTCGCTGGCATCGACCAGGACATCAGCTCGGCGAGACATCACCGCCAGACGGGTTTCATCCATGCCGGGCAAGCGCATGATCTTGGCGGTCTTCACGGCAGCGGAGATGGCCTTGTCCTGTGCGGTGCCGGACATGACGGCGAAGGTGACGCCTGCCTTGTCATAGTCGGCGATGGTGTTGCCAGCCCCTGTGAGCTTGGGGTTGTCCTTGTTCACCAGCAACGACACCTGGTAGTCGGTGGCCGGTGCCGAGAAGGACACCGCCAGGGCCCGCTCCGGCGTCTGGTTCAGCGCCATGGCCAGGTCCCACTTGCCGCTCTGCAGGCCGGCCACCAGGTTGTCCCAGTTGGTGTCCACGAACTCGACCTTGACCTTCAGCACCTTCTCGCCGAAGTCCCGGCACAGGTCCACGAAGTAGCCGCTGTACTGTCCCGTCGCTGCATCCCGCATGACGTACGGGGCGGCCACGGCTGCACCGCAGCGCAGGACGCCGGCCTTTTGGATGTCTTTCCAGATTTGCGTCTCGGCCGCCTGGACAGGGGCCTGGGTAAGCAATGCGCCGACAGTGGCAACACAAGCGATCACACTGCGGATGGAGCGAGAGAAGAACCGAGCCATTTTGAATCTCTCCGGTAACGTTGTTTTTGTAGGCAGAAGAGTCAGCAATCGATTTTGCGCTGCATGTTGTATTGTGCATTTCAATGTGTGCAGCGATGTATTCAGACTAGGACCGATCAAAAGTTCGTGTCAACACGCGTCTTGGACTTTTTTTCGAAGGAATGACCAAACGGTCACACCCATCCAGTGGATGGGGCGACTGTGCGTATGCAGCGAAGTAAGGTGCGGCGGGGCTTAGCGGGTGTGCTGGAGGGATTCGAGGAAGCGTTCGAGGATGAGGTTCTGTCTGCGCCCTTTGCGGGTCGCAATTGCCAGCTTGGCATCGAAGTACAAGCGCTCTGGGCTCAAGGGCGCCATCAGCCCTTTCTCCACCCAGGTGGCGGCATAGTGATCCGGGAGGAAGCCGATGTAGCTGCCGGTGAGGATCAGGAAGGCAATGCCCTCACGGTCCGTGGCCGATGCGGCGAAGTTCAGCAGTTGGTGCAGGCCAATCGCTTCTGCCGTCATGCGATAGCTGGGGACCACAGCATCCGCGCTCTTCAGTTCCTCGTTGCTGACCCCTGCGGCACGTGCGAACAGGGGGTGCTCATGGCTGCAGTAGAGGTTCGAGCGCTCCTCGTAGAGCAGGCTGTACTCCAGCCCCGACAAGGGGGTGATCAGTGGCACGGCGCCCACATGCAATCGCCCGTCCAGCAGGCCGCGCTCGATTTCGCCGGGGGTACTCATGCTGAGGTTGATGCGCACCCCCGCCCCTTCTGCGCGCACCGCCTTGAGCGCCTGGGTAATGCGCATCCTGGGCTGGGTCACCAGGTTGTTGACGATCCCGACATTGAGATCACCGCGCAGTTGCTGGTGCATCTGGTTGACCTCGCTGCGAAAGCCTTCGATGGCCACCAGCACCGTCTCGCTGGCGCGCAGCACCTCCCTCCCCTCGTCCGTCAGCGCGAAACCGGCCCTGCCGCGCTGACACAGGCGCATGCCGAGGCGCTTCTCCAGGTCGCTCATGTGCAGGCTGATGGCCGAGCGGGTGATTCCCAGTGCGCCTTCGGCAGCCGAAAAACTGCCGCATTCGGCCACTGTTTTGAAAAGCCGCAGCAGACGCAGGTCGAAATCACTGACCTGGCTCAGAGGGGTCTTCTTTGGCATAGGTGAGTTTTCCAGTATCTGAACACAAGAAAATATAGCTTTAACTCACCCACCCACTGACGACAAGCTCGACACCATGTCCCCAGCCCAACGGCATTCACGCCGAGGAGCCTCCATGAGCCTCATCCCGCACCTGATCAACGGCGAACGCATCGACGACCAAGGCCGCACCGCGGACGTGTTCAACCCGTCCACCGGCGAAGCCCACCGCAAGGTCGGCCTGGCCAGCCGCGCCACCATCCAGCAGGCCATCGACGCCGCCAAGGCCGCGTTCCCGGCCTGGCGCAACACCCCGCCGGCCAAGCGCGCCCAGGTGCTGTTCCGCTTCAAGCAACTGCTGGAGCAGAACGAAGCGGTGATCTCCAAGCTGATCGCCGAAGAGCACGGCAAGACCCTGGAAGACGCCGCCGGTGAATTGAAGCGCGGCATCGAGAACGTCGAGTACGCCTGCGCCGCCCCGGAAATCCTCAAGGGCGAATACACCCGCAACGTCGGTCCGAACATCGACGCCTGGAGCGACTTCCAGCCGCTGGGCGTGGTCGCCGGCATCACCCCGTTCAACTTCCCGGCCATGGTGCCGCTGTGGATGTACCCGCTGGCCATCGCCTGCGGCAACACCTTCATCCTCAAGCCCTCCGAGCGTGACCCGAGCTCCACCCTGCTGATCGCCGAGCTGTTCCATCAGGCCGGCCTGCCCAAGGGCGTGCTGAACGTGGTCAACGGCGACAAGGAAGCCGTGGACGCGCTGATCGAAGCCCCGGAAGTGAAGGCCCTGAGCTTCGTCGGCTCTACCCCCATCGCCGAATACATCTACGCCGAAGGCACCAAGCGCGGTAAGCGCGTGCAGGCCCTGGGCGGCGCCAAGAACCACGCTGTGCTGATGCCCGACGCCGACCTCGACAACGCGGTCAGCGCACTGATGGGTGCCGCCTACGGTTCCTGCGGTGAGCGCTGCATGGCCATCTCCGTAGCCGTGTGCGTAGGCGACCAGATCGCCGATGCCCTGGTGGACAAGATCGTTCCGCAGATCAAGGGCCTGAAGATCGGCGCCGGCACCAACTGCGGCCTGGACATGGGCCCGCTGGTCACCGCCGCTGCCCGCGACAAGGTGGTCGGCTACATCGACGACGGCGTCGCTGCCGGCGCCAAGCTGGTGGTGGATGGCCGTGGCTACCGCGTGGCCGGCCATGAAGATGGCTACTTCGTTGGCGGCACCCTGTTCGACCACGTCAAAGCCGACATGCGCATCTACCAGGAAGAAATCTTCGGCCCGGTGCTCTGCATCGTTCGCGTCGGCAGCCTGGAAGACGCCATGCAGCTGATCAACGACCACGAGTACGGCAACGGCACCTGCATCTTCACCCGCGACGGCGAAGCCGCCCGCCTGTTCTGCGACGAGATCGAAGTGGGCATGGTCGGTGTCAACGTGCCGCTGCCGGTCCCGGTGGCCTACCACAGCTTCGGCGGCTGGAAGCGCTCGCTGTTCGGCGACCTCCACGCCTACGGCCCGGACGGCGTGCGCTTCTACACCCGCCGCAAGGCCATCACCCAGCGCTGGCCGCAGCGCGCCAGCCACGAGGCGGCGCAGTTCGCCTTCCCCAGCAACGGCT